>CABUWB010000130.1 GCA_902495025.1 uncultured Eubacteriales bacterium | reverse complement strand
CATACGTTATTGATTTGAATGTTGAGGTGTTAATTTACACCGCTAAACATTAATTTATATATTACACTCAAAACAAAGAAGGCTGCTGCATAAATAATGCGACAGCCCCTTAAATTTATGTATTATTTATTAAGCAAATCAGCAAAAAGCTCATCGGCATAAACGCCGTCGGAAATAAGCTTTTCAAAGGAGGCAACAACCACAGGCTTATCCTCCTTATATGTAACGCCAAACCACTTATCCTTGGTGTCAAGCACCTTAACAGATACACGGCCTGCCTTCAGCAGCTCATCAATATAGATAGGCAGAAGGTACTCCGCCTTAAGCTCGTTGCCGTCAATTTTGGTAAAGAACTCTTTAAAGCCTTCCTCCAGTACATCAATAAACTCTGGTGTAAGACCCCACATATTCATTGATACAAAGGAGTCGGGAGAGATTTCCCTGCCCTCTGACTGTGCGCCGTCAGCAGTTTTTACAATGTTAGGTGTTTCGTTTACCTCAACAAGAAAATCATTCTCATCAAGTCTGCAAACGCCCCTTGTAACGCCGCCGTTGTCGCTTAATGTATTTTTAAGTATAAAGCCTGCCATACAGAACTCGTTTGCCCTGTCCGCAGAGTAATTTTCAAGGAAGGAATGGAGCTTTACAAAAGCCTCCTTGCCATAGTAATCATCAGCATTGATAACCGCAAAGGGCTCATTTACAATACCCTTGCACGCAAGCACCGCATGACCTGTACCCCATGGCTTGGTACGCTCTGAAGGCAGTGTAACTCCCTCGGGCAGATTTTCTTTTTCCTGAAAAGCATAAGCTATTTCAACATTTAATTTATCGCATACAGCCTTAATTCTGTCGCCGATAGCGTCCTTAAACGCCTGTTCAATATCGTGGCGGATAATAAAAACAATTTTGTTAAAGCCAGCCTCTATGGCATCATGTATGGAGTAGTCCATAATAATTTCGCCATGTCTGCCAACAGGCTCAAGCTGCTTGATACCGCCGCCAAAGCGTGAGCCAATGCCCGCCGCCATAATAACCAAAGTAGTTTTCATATTTTCCTCGCTCCCCATTAGTAAACAATGATTAATTAATCAGTGGTTACAATATCTATCAGCAGGCGCCGTCGCCCTTTAAAACTGCGGGTATGGTAAGCAGAATGATTTTTATATCAGTCCACATACTCATTTCCTCTATATATTTAATGTCAAGCTGCATCCATTCATCAAAGCCTATATTGCTTCTGCCGCTTATCTGCCAGTAGCAGCTAAGTCCCGGCTTAACCTCCAGCCTGCGCCTTGCAACGCTGTCATACTCGGCAACCTCGTTAGGCAGTGCAGGTCTTGGGCCTACAACCGACATATCTCCCTTAAACACATTTACAAGCTGCATAAGCTCGTCAATGCTGTACTTTCTTATAAAGCGGCCAACCCTTGTAATTCTTGGGTCGTCCTTGATTTTAAATACGGGGCCGTCAGCCTCATTCTGCTCCTGAAGCTCGGCAAGCCTTTCCTCAGCGTCGGTATACATGCTTCTGAATTTATACATTTTAAATTCCCTGCCGTCCTTGCCGACCCTGTTCTGTGAAAAAATAACAGGTCCCTTTCTGTCCTCGCACTTAATGGCAATTGCCGTAGCAAGAAAAACAGGTGAAAGCACTACCATGGCAAGACCTGAAGAAACTATATCAAATATTCTTTTTGCAAAAAAATATCCACGTTTTTTGTCGGCCTTTGCATCGGCGCTGCCATTTACATTCACAACACTTAACCCACCTTCAGAGTAAATTCCTCTTATATTTGCTTCCATTTAAAACAATCCCCTTTTTAAAACCCTTACAATCGTCCATATAAAAATATAACCAGCTAACTAAAAACCGCCACCTGGCGTCAAACAGCATTTATATAATAGCACACCACCCTATTATTGTCAAATATTAAGGCAAAGTAAAAAAACACAAAATTTTTTTTAAATACAAGGTCTTTTTGCTATTTTTATACATCAAAATAATATTACCCTTAAAAAAGCCTAAAAAACAGGGCTGTGCTTTGTGCAATTTTATATAACCGTACCTATTTAAAAGGAAAATGTATCCTTTAGTCCAAGCCACTTCTGGTCCTTATCGCTTAAATTAAGGGGAGTGCCATCAGCGAGAGTATAACCCTGCGCACTTGCCGTACCCTTGTACTCGCCCTGCACCTGTGGCCAGTCAATGCCGATTTCAGGGTCGTTCCACGCCATGCCGCCCTCGTCGCCGGGGTGATAAAAGTCCGTACACTTATAGCAGAACTCCGCAATATCGCTTAACACAAGAAAGCCATGCGCAAAGCCCTCGGGAATGTAAAACTGCTTTTTATTTTCCTCGGTCAGCTCAACGCCAAACCACTTGCCGTAGGTCTTTGAGCTTTTTCTGAGGTCAACTGCAACGTCAAAAACACTGCCCTTAATAACCCTTACCAGCTTGCCCTGCGGAAACTCCTTCTGAAAGTGCAGACCTCTTAACACACCCTTTGATGAGCAGGACTGGTTATCCTGCACAAAGACCATGTCAAGCCCATTTTCCTGCATATCCCTCTGATTGTAGGTTTCCATAAAATAGCCCCTGCTGTCGCCATGTACGGCAGGCTCAATTATGCAAAGTCCCTCTATACCGCCAACATTTTTTTCAACCTTAATCTGTGCCATAATTAATCTCCTTTAAATACCTTTCAAGTGCGTTCTGCCATGTAGGAAGTGCCTCAAAACCCATTTCAGCCAGCTTGCTTTTGTCAAGCCTTGAGTTAAACGGTCTTGCTGCCTTGGAAAGACCATATTCCTGCGTGGTTACTGGTACAACCTTTGTATCATAGCCCGCCTGTCTGAATATTTCACAGGTAAAATCATACCAGCTTATATAGCCGCCCTCGTTTGTGGCATGGTAATAGCCATACTTGTCGCTAAGCAGCATATCCACAAGCAGCCTTGCAAGGTCAAGCGTATAGGTAGGCGTGCCTATCTGGTCGTTTACAACCCTTACGGTGTCGTATTTCTTACCCACATTCAGCATGGTTTTGATGAAATTTTTACCGTTTGTGCCAAACACCCATGCAATACGCACAATAAAATATTTATCAAGCAGACCGCTGACGGCAAGCTCGCCTTCCAGCTTGGTTTTGCCGTAAACATTAAGCGGCTTATAGTCGGTACAGTCGGGCTGCCAAGGTTTACTGCCCTGTCCGTCAAAAACATAGTCGGTGCTTATATAAATCATTTTGGCGTCAAGCGTCTTGCAGACCCTTGCAATATTCTCCGTACCGCCTGCATTGATTGCACGCACCTTATCGATTTTATCCTCGTCCTCTGCAAGGTCAACGGCAGTCCATGCTGCACAGTGTACAACCGCATCGGGCTTAATATCCCCGATAACTTTTTCCACCGCTGCAAAATCCGTTATATCAAGCTGCACATAAGGCATTTTGGTTACGGCAGAGCCGTCATCTGCTCCGCTGTATTCGGGGGCAATATCGCTGCCCACGCCCTCAATGCCTCTTTTAGCAAGCTCGTTCATTACATCGTGTCCAAGCTGACCGCCGACACCTGTTACAAACACCTTCATAAAAGCACCTCACCTGTTAGCATACATTTTTTCGTAGTAGTTCTGATACTCACCGCTGATTATGGTTTCCCACCACTGTCTGTTGTCAAGATACCACTGAATGGTTTTCTTTATGCCGTCGGCAAATGCCGTTTCGGGCAGCCAGCCAAGCTCATTGTGTATCTTTGTAGGGTCAATGGCATAGCGCATATCGTGTCCCTTTCTGTCGGTAACAAAGGTGATAAGCTCCTCGCTTTTGCCAAGCTCCTTACATATTATCTTAACAATGTCGATATTTTTCATTTCATTATGACCGCCGATATTGTAAACCTCGCCTACCCTGCCCTTATGAATGATAAGGTCGATAGCCTTGCAGTGGTCCTCAACGTAGAGCCAGTCCCTCACATTAAGACCCTCGCCATAAACAGGCAGCGGCTTGTCATTAAGCGCATTTGCAATCATAAGCGGAATGAGCTTTTCTGGGAAATGATAAGGGCCGTAGTTGTTTGAACAGCGGCTTATGCTGACAGGCAGTCCGTATGTCCTATGATATGCAAGCACAAGCAAATCCGCAGCAGCCTTTGACGAGCTGTAGGGTGAGCTTGTGTGTATAGGTGTTTCCTCGGTAAAGAATAAATCCGGTCTGTCAAGCGGCAAATCACCGTAAACCTCATCGGTAGATACCTGATGATAGCGTGTTATGCCGTACTTTCTGCAAGCGTCCATAAGGGTTGCGGTACCCATGATATTGGTCTGCAAAAAGATGCCCGGGTCCTCAATGGAGCGGTCAACGTGGCTTTCCGCTGCAAAGTTTACGACAATATCCGGCTTTTCCTCCTCAAAGAGAGCATAAACCGCCTCCCTGTCGCAAATATCCGCCTTTACAAAGCGGAAATTAGGCTTATCCATAACAGGGGCAAGGGTTGATAAATTGCCCGCATAGGTGAGCTTGTCAAGGCAGATTATCCTGTAATCGGGGTGCTTGTCAAGCATATGAAAAATAAAATTAGCTCCTATAAATCCGGCACCGCCGGTAACAATTATTGTCATAATATTTTTCCTTTCATTAATGCAGCATATCCATATATTTTCCATCCAGCACGTCTTTAAGATACTGACCGTACTGGTTTTTCTTCAGCACCTCATAAACGGTAAGAACATCATCTTTGCTTATCCAGCCGTTAAGGTAGGCAATTTCCTCCAGGCAGGCAATTTTTCTGTGCTGGTGGGTTTCAATGGTTTTTACGAAATTGGTAGCGTCCACAAGGCTCTCGTGCGTACCGGTATCAAGCCATGTAAAGCCCTGCCCTAACAGCTCAACATTAAGAGCACCCATTTCAAGATAAATTCTGTTAAGGTCGGTGATTTCAAGCTCACCTCTTGCAGAGGGCTTTAAACCCTTTGCAAACTCCACGACCCTGTTATCGTAAAAATAAAGTCCCGTTACACAGTAATTGCTCTTAGGCTTTGACGGCTTTTCCTCAATGGAAACAGCCCTGCCGCTGCCGTCAAACTCAACAATACCAAACCTCTCGGGGTCATCAACATAATAGCCAAACACCGTTGCGCCCCTGCCCTTTTCGGCATTGTCCACAGCATTTTTAAGCCTGTCAATAAGTCCATGCCCTGCAAAAATATTGTCGCCAAGCACCATGGCAACGCTGTCTTTTCCGATAAACTTTTCACCTATAATAAATGCCTGTGCAAGTCCATCAGGCGAAGGCTGTACGGCATAGCTTAAATTAATGCCAAACCTGCTGCCGTCTCCGAGCAGCTCCTCAAACCTCGGGGTATCCTGCGGTGTGGAGATTATAAGTATATCCCTTATGCCCGAGTTCATCAGCACCGACATAGGGTAGTAAATCATAGGCTTGTCATAAATAGGCAAAAGCTGTTTTGATGTAACCGTAGTAAGCGGATACAGCCTTGTACCCGAGCCTCCTGCCAGAATAATACCTTTCATATTAAACTCCTCCGTTTCATATAGAAGAACTGATTTTCATAATAATCCTATTATATATATGATACCACGTACCTATAGCATTGTCAAACCAAAACCCTTTGCCGCATATAAGCGGATATTATAATAAAAGATAAATCAATATAAATTAATGTTTATCGGTGTGTCGCTGGCGCAACACACCGATAAGATGAAATACACTGCGTGCATTTCATCTTGCAGGGGTACTGACGTACCCTTTACGGCTTTTATAAAAAGCCGTATCCCTTCGGGATTTGGATTAGTTACCACAAATCCAAACGTGGAAGTGACAAACCGTGCCTCGCTACGCTAGACACCGTTTGCATTTATGTAATAAATGCAAATCCCTTCGGGATGGCTTAATTTTGCAAAATTAAGCCACATTATCCCTCGGGCGGGCAAAGCCCACCCTGCGGAATTAAGTCTGCGACGCCTGAAGTTACCTGAAACGCCTTTATGTTT
>CABUWB010000129.1 GCA_902495025.1 uncultured Eubacteriales bacterium | reverse complement strand
CGGCAAAAAACAGCGCGGCAAAATGATTGACCTTGTACTGCCGATAGCTGTGCTTATATTCAGCTGCATTATGGGTATGGTATACACAGGCGGATTTTTCTCGGGTATGGACTTTGCAAGTGCATTTTCGGGCTGTGATGCGTCAAAGGGTCTTGTACTCGGCGGCTTTGTAACACTTGTTTTCACGTTTATCTTTTATATGTTCAGAGATGTGCTCACCTTTCGTGAGTTTACGGAGTGTATCCCAGAGGGCTTTCAGTCAATGATTGCTCCCGTAATTATTCTTGCGATGGCATGGACTCTGTCGGGTATGTCGGGTCTGCTTGGTGCAAAGATATTTGTTGCTGATATGGTTGCAGGCTCTGCCGCATCCTTTAAAGCATTTTTACCGCTTATAATATTTATTGTTGCTGCGGGACTTGCCTTTGCAACAGGTACGTCATGGGGTACGTTTGGCATACTTATACCAATTGTGCTTGGTGTTTTCTCGTCGGGAGAAATGATGGTAATTTCAATTTCAGCTTGCCTTGCAGGCGCTGTCTGCGGCGACCACTGCTCCCCTATATCCGACACAACCATTATGGCAAGCGCAGGCGGACGCTGCGACCACGTAAACCACGTTTCAACCCAGCTGCCATACGCACTGACGGTTGCCTCGGTCTGCTGTGTAGGCTATATACTTGCAGGCTTTGTAAAAACACCAATTGTGGTGCTGCCTGTCAGCATTGTGCTGCTTGTGGTGCTGCTTTCGGCTATACGTATGTTTTCCAAAACTAAAACGCAATAAAATTAAAAAGCAGAAATGCCGTATCTGATATGACATTTCTGCTTTTTTATCAAGACATACATCATGTCAACGCACCAAAAAAGGAGTACCATTCGGTACTCCCTTTTCTTAACGTCAAATTACTTTGCACGTCTGTTGATATCTTCCTTAACCTTAGCTGCCTTACCAATTCTATCTCTAAGATAGTTAAGCTTAGCACGTCTAACGATACCATATCTTACAACTTCGATACGGTCAATTCTTGGTGAGTGTACAGGCCAGGTCTTTTCAACACCTACACCGTAAGAAACACGTCTAACAGTGAAAGTTTCCCTTGAGCTGCCACCCTGTCTTTTAAGTACAACACCCTCGAACATCTGGATACGTTCCTTTGTACCCTCAACAACCTTAGCGTATACACGTACTGTATCACCAACGTTGAATGATGGGATATTGTCCTTTAACTGAGCTGCTTCAATTTCCTTAATGATACTGTTGTTCATAATTTTATTTTCCTTTCTTCATAGATGTTCTTAATAGATTTTGCCCTAACAGCGGAACATCCGTACTCACAGAAAAGTATTATACCACAGTTAATTATCCATTGCAAGCATTATTTTGAAATTTTGTCATATTTTTTACAGCTTTGACACAACCCTGCCGCCGCATACGGTAACAAGGGTTTTGCCGTAAAGCTCCTGTCCGTCATAAGGTGAATATTTAGCCTTTGACGCAAACTGCGAGGAGTCAACCATATATTTATTATCACCGTCAACAACGATAAGGTCGGCGTCCATACCCTCTTTAATTACGCCCTTTGTTTTAAGACCAAGTATCCTTGCAGGGTTTGACGCCATTTTTTCCGCAAGCTGCTGCACAGTAATAACACCGCCCTTGACAAGGCTTGTGTAGCTTACCATAAGCGAGGTTTCAAGTGCAGATATACCATACGCCGCCTTTTCAAACTCGGTATTTTTTCTGTCAACAGGCGCAGGCATGTGTCCCGAGCTTATAACATCTATTGTGCCGTCCTTAATGCCTCTTATTATCTGCTCAACGTCGCTGTCCGTCCTTAAAGGAGGGGTTACCTTTGCAAGGGTATTAAAGTTTTCAATCTCCTTTTCGGTCAGCGTGAAATAATGCGGACAGGTGCCTGCGGTTATAAAATCGCAAACCTTTTTTGAGTCCCTTATATGGTGAACACTGTTGCCCGCCGTTACACTTGTAATGTGCATACGGCAGTTATGGTGCTTTGCAAGTATAAGATTGCGTGTTACTATAATCTCCTCTGCCTCCACAGGGCTGCCCTTTAAACCAAGCTTGGTTGACATATAACCACTGTTTACCATACCGTCGCCAGCTAAATCCTTATCCATACACTGGGTGATAAGCGGTACATCAAACATTCTTATATAAAGCATTATATTTTTCAGTGTTTCGGCATTTGATACGGAGGTGCCGCCGTCGGCAATGGCAATAACGCCCTTGTCCACCATTTCGCCTATCTCTGCTATTTCCTCACCCTCGCAGCCCTTTGTCATGCTGCCGAAAAGGAACATATTTATAACAGAGCCTTCCGCAACCTTGCCGTATACATACTCCACAACCGATTTATTGTCGATTATGGGCAGGGTTTTAGGTGAGGTAGTAAGCGTGGTAAAGCCGCCTGCCGCCGCACTCTGGCTAACCTTAATTATATTATCCTTATTTTCATAGCCGCTCTCGCATATCTTGCAGGAAATATCAATAAGCCCCGGCATAAGCAGATTGCCGTCCGCATCAATTACCTCACAGTTATAGGAAAGCCCTTCGCCTATCTCCTTAATTATACCATCGGATATGTATACGTCCATAGGCTTTTCATCGGAATAGAACTCCGAAACTATGCGTGCATTTTTAATAAGCAGCTCCATATTAAAGCCCCCTTCCCATTGATAAAAGATACAGCAGCGCCATACGTATTGCAACACCGTTGGTTATCTGGTCGTCAAGAATACAGCGCTTGCTCTCGACAAGGTCGGAGGAAATCTCAACCCTTGTATCGGGGCTGCCCGGGTGCATAATAATAGAGTCGGGCTTTGCATATTTCATAACAGACGAATCGAGCTTGAAATAATTTCTGTATTCATTAAAGGAGGGCAGCTTACTGCCGTATTTTTCTTCCTTTTGCAGCCTTAGGCTTATAATAACATCAGCCTCCTGTATAGCCTGCCTTATATCATAAAACACCCTTACGCCAAACTTTTCAATATCTATGGGTATCATAGTCGGAGGGCCTGCAACTGCAACATTTGCACCAAGTGTGGTAAGTCCCCATATATTACTCCTTGCAACCCTTGAGCCAGCAACATCACCAACAATGGTAACATTAAGTCCCTCAAAATGTCCCTTTACGTCCTTAATAGTCATAAGGTCAAGCAGAGCCTGACTTGGGTCCTCATTGATACCGTCGCCGGCATTCAGAACACTTGCCTTAACCCTCTCCGACAGGAATTTTGCACTGCCCGACATAGGGTGTCTGCAAATGATAAAATCACCGCCCATCTGGTCAATGGTACGTCCCATATCGTTTATGTTGGAATGGCGCTCGTCACCGTCAGTTACGGTAAGCTCGACAATGTTGGCACTTAAATACTGCGCCGCAAGCTCATAGGAGAGCTTTGCCCTTACGCTTTTTTCATAAAAGAGCATAATAACCGACTTACCGTTTAAATAAGGTACCTTTTTATTGTTCTGGCTTAAAACGTACTTCATTGTTTCTGCCGTTTCAAGGATATTTAAAATTTCCTCTTTTGACAGGTCGGCAAGACCGATAAAATCCTTCCTCTTAAACATTATCCAATCTACCCCCAAGCTTTAAAATAAGTTTTTCAAAATAATCGGGGAGCTTAGTTTCAAACTCCATATATTCACCTGTTACAGGGTGCACAAAGCCCAGCACCCTTGCATGCAGCACCTGACCCAAAAGGTTATATGGCTGCTTTTTGGGTCCGTAAACGGGGTCGCCAAGTAGTGGATGCCCTATATGCGACATATGTACCCTTATCTGATGTGTTCTGCCTGTTTCAAGCTGCAGCTCAAGCAGGGTAAAGTTACCCATTCTCTGCATAACTCTGTAATGTGTAACCGCATTTCTGCCGCCCGTTGCAACAACGGTTATCTTTTTTCTGTCCTGCGGAGACCTTGCAAGCATTTTGTCAACCGTACCCTCGTCCTCCTTAAAGCTGTTGTACACAATGGCATTGTATATACGCTTCATAGAGTGTGCCGCAAGCTGCTCGGTAAGTCCCCTGTGTGCTGCCTCGCTTTTTGCCGCAACAAGAACACCCGAGGTATCTTTGTCAATTCTGTGTACGATACCGGGGCGCAGTACGCCGTTTATACCCGAAAGATTATCACCGCAGTGGTACATAAGCGCATTTACAAGTGTACCGCTGTAATGCCCCGGGGCAGGGTGCACAACCATATTCTGCGGCTTGTTTACAACTATTAAATCCCTGTCCTCATAAAGAATATCAAGCGGAATATCCTCGGGCAGAATGTCAATGCTTTCAGGCTCGGGGATATTTACGCTTATTTCATCACCCTCACGCAGCTTATAATTTTTATTTATGGCTTTTTGATTAACCATAATTTCATTTTTTTCAATAAGCTTTTGCAGTGCGCTCCTTGAAAGGTCATCAAGCATTTCATTAAGATATACGTCAATTCGTCTGCCTGTGTCTTGCGCCTCCGCAATAAAAATATCCATTATGCCTTTTCCTTTCCGTCAAAAATGATAATTCCGCCTGCAAGCAGTATTGTACCCAGTACAACAAGTATATCTGCAAAGTTAAATACAGGGAAATCCCAGCCAAAAATCCAGAAATTGAGAAAATCCACCACAAAGCCTCTGAAAAGCCTGTCTATCGCATTGCCTACAGCACCCGAAACAATCATCGCCATAGCTATTCTTAGCCACAGATTTTCCTTTGTTTTCTGCATTTTAATATAGTAAACAGCCACAAGTACGACGACCGCTGCCGTTATTGCAAGAAAAATCCACTTGCCGCCCTCCAGCATACCAAATGCCGCACCCCTGTTTTCAACATAGGTAAGGGAGAAAAAGCCCTTTATTATGTCTACATTTTCAACAGGTTTTAAGCTGTTCAGCACTACAAGCTTTGTAAGCTGGTCTATGGCTATAAGAACAATACACGCAATTAAAAATATCATATCAGCACCTTACCCTACAATGTAATTTATTGCAGCCTTAACCTCATCATCGGACGCATTCTTCTCTGTATAAGCCTCGCCCATTTTTTTAAGCAAAACTATATTGAGCTTGCCGTCCTTTGTCTTTTTATCATAGAACATCTGCTCAAACACCTTGTCCGCATTAAAGCCCTCTGCCCTTATGGGGAGGTCAAAATAAGTTAAAAGCTGCTCTGCATCAGTTAAGTCCTTCTGTGTAATTGTACCCCTTTTTGCAGATAAATATAAGCCTGCCGCCATGCCTGTTGCAACACACTCGCCATGTATCAGCTTAAAATCAGAAAGGGTTTCCACCGCATGACCAAAGGTATGTCCAAAGTTTAAAATCTCTCTTAAACCGCTTACCTTTTCGTCCTTATCCACAACGTAAGCCTTACACTTGCAGCTGCCGTAAACCACCTTAGCCATGATGTCATGGTCAAGTGCCTTAATGCTCTCCTTATTTTCAGTAATGTATTCAAGATAGTCCTTATCTATAATATATCCATACTTTACAGCCTCAGCCATACCTGCCGCAAACTCCCTCTTTGGCAGGGTTTTAAGCGTAGCTGTGTTGATGTATACAAAATGTGGCTGATAGAATGCACCCACCATATTTTTATTGCCCTTGTAGTCAACACCTGTTTTTCCGCCTACACTGCTGTCAACCTGTGAAAGCAGTGTTGTTGGTATCTGCACAAAGGGGATACCCCTCATATATGTAGCTGCCGCAAAGCCTGTCATATCACCTGCAACCCCGCCGCCAAGCGCAGCAAGTACTGAGCGTCTGTCAAGCTGCTCTTTTACAAAAAAATCATAAAAATCACTTATAACATCAAGATTTTTGCTGTTTTCGCCAGCCTCAAAAGTATAGCTTACAACCTTTAAAAAGTGTCCGTCAAGCAGAGCCTTAACCTTATCAAGGTAAAGGGGCGCAACATTGCTGTCAGTTATAATGCAAAGCTTTCTGCCTGCTAAGCCCACTCTTTCAAACGCCTCAACAAGTCCGTCAAAGCTGT
>CABUWB010000128.1 GCA_902495025.1 uncultured Eubacteriales bacterium | reverse complement strand
ATTAAGCTCTGCCGTACTTCTTATTGAACTTATCAACACGACCGCCTGCATCAAGAAGAAGCTTCTGGCTGCCTGTGTAGAATGGATGGCACTTTGAGCAAACCTCGACTCTGATTTCCTCCTGTGTAGAACCGCAAACAAACTCGTTACCGCAGTTACACTTTACCTTAGCCTGGTAATAATTTGGATGGATACCTTCCTTCATTAGTTACACCTCTTTCTGTAAAATTGAGATACATTTTGGCATCTCTACGTCAACAACATTAATAGTATATCATATTAAAAGACCAAATGCAAGAAAAATTTATCTTGTATTACGTTTTTTGATATAATTTACAAAAGCCCTGTTATTTGCCGATTTTCCGAGCATATCAAGCACATTTGCGGTAAAATCGGCAGGGGATATATTGCCTGTACCCATTTTGTGTATTGCATAAAGGCAGTCAAGCTCATCGGGTGAAAGGAGCAGGTCCTCACGCCTTGTACCCGACTTATTTATATCAACAGCAGGGAACACACGTCTTTCGGCAAGTGTTCTGTCAAGTACAAGCTCCATATTGCCCGTACCCTTAAATTCCTCAAAGATAACATCGTCCATTTTGGAGCCTGTTTCAACAAGTGCGGTTGCAAGTATTGTAAGCGAGCCGCCCTCCTCAATATTACGTGCTGCGCCAAAAAACTTTTTAGGCATATACAGTGATGCAGGGTCAAGACCGCCCGAAAGCGTTCTGCCGCTTGTTGGTATTGTAAGGTTATATGCCCTTGCAAGCCTTGTTATGCTGTCAAGCAGAATAATTGCGTCCTTACCCTGTTCAACAAGCCTTTTTGCCCTTTCAAGCACCATTTCGGCAACCCTTTTATGGTGCTCTGGCGGCTCGTCAAAGGTTGAATAAACAACATCAACCCTGCCCTCAATGGAGCGTTTCATATCAGTTACTTCCTCGGGGCGCTCGTCAATAAGCAGCACAATAAGCTCCGATTCGGGATGATTTTTTGTAATTGCATTGGCTATTTTTTTAAGCAGAATTGTTTTGCCTGCCTTAGGCGGCGCAACTATCATGCCCCTTTGTCCCTTGCCTATTGGTGCGGTAAGGTTTATCAGCCTGCCCGCAAGCTCGCCTGCCGTAGTTTCAAGGTTAAGCCTTTTAGTTGGGAAAATAGGGGTCAGCGCCTCAAAGGACGGTCTTTTTGCCGCCTTTTCGGGATTGTCTCCGTTTATAGTCTTAACATAAAGCAATGCGCCAAACTTTTCATTTTCTCTTGGAATACGCATATTGCCTACGATATAATCACCCGTTTTAAGACGGAAACGCCTTATTTGCGCAGGCGATACATAAATATCGTCAGAGCCCGAAAGGTAATTATCCGTACGCAAAAAGCCATAGCCGTCCGCCAGTACCTCCAGTATACCTGCACCTATCATACCGCTGTCAAGCTGTTCAAGGTAGTCAGCCTTGCGCCTGTTATCCTCTTCCGCCGTTTCGCTCTCCCTTACCTCTTGTTTTGCCTCGTCCTTTTCCTGTGCATTTTCCGCCTGCATAATAAGCTGTATAAGCTCACCCTTTCTGCGTGCGGTTACAGACTTAATGCCCTTTTGCTGGGCAATTTCTCTGAGCTGTACAAGGTTTAATTCATTATAGTCCATTATTCCCTCCGTCAGTTTGGAATAGTAAGCACCTGACCTATTTGAAGTGTTGAACTTTCCGTAAGATTGTTAGCCTGGAGTATTTTCTGTACTCCCGATACGTTGCCGTACTGGTTTTTACTGATTTTTTCAATGGTATCGCCAGCCTTTACCGTATAGGTATTGCCGCCCGATACGCCCTGGCTGAGGCTTGCATTGCTTGCCTGGGTAGTAATCTCGCTCTGTGCCTCGTTAAGTATCTCTATTGCACTTGCATGAGGGTCCTCGGCAGCATCATCTGCCTTTAAGCTCTCATTTTCCGCAGTAAGCTCGCTTACCTGCTTTTTAAGCTCGTCAAGCTCTGTTTCGTAGGTGGATGAGCTGTTTTTCTGCAGCTCGGTAATCTGCGCCCTTGCCTCATCAAGCTGCTTTGCGTAGCTGTGGTTTTTATATGCAAGTGCAGCAATAATCACCACCGCAATAATGATTACAGCAATAGATGCAATACGTGAAACGCTTATCTCAACAAGTCTTTCTTCCAAATCATCATCGTCATCATCAATTTCAGGCTCTGATACAACAGTAGGACGTACTCTTTTTCTTGGCTTTGGCTGCTCGGAAACTTCCTCGTCCTCCTTTTCCTCGTTCTTTTGAACGCTCTGTGCCTTATGCTGACGGCGTGGTTTTTCCTCCTGCTTTTTCTCCTGTTTTTCCTCAGGCTCGTTTTCCTGCGAGGCAGCAGCCTGTGCCCTTGCAGCAGAGTCCTTGGTAAGACTTGCAAAAAACTCATCTATTTCGTCATCGTCCTCATCTTCCTTTTCAGCTTTTTTGAAAAGGCTGCTGAGCTTAGGCAGAATTATGGTTTTTTCAAGGTCGCTGCCGTTATCCTCATTATCATCGTTATCTTCTGCCTTATCGTCGGTATCGTCGTATGTATCCTCGTCATAGTCATCATACTCGTCCTCAGGCTTTGCTTTTTTTGTCTTTTTGCGGAAAACTATTGACTTGCCCTCATTAGATGCGCTGCGTTTACGGCGCCTTGAAATGCTTTCGCCAAGGCTCTCCTCTTCCTCCTCGCTTTCACCGTCAAGGAAAGGGTCCTTATAGTCTGCAAAGTAGTTTGTACCGCCGTCCTCAACAAACTCGTCAAAAAGGCTGCCGACAATCTCCTTTGTTTTATCATCGCTGTACAGGTCAAAATCCGTACTGTTATTTACATCATTATCCTTATTGGGAACATTCTTGTTCTTAGGCATTAAATTACCTCCCTGTTTATTAATCTATACTAGAATGTGAAAAAATACATAAAAACGCAAATATAGATACTATCATTTTATAATGTTAATGGGAACTTGTCAATAAAATTTATTTAGATGGTGATAGGATTAATAAAAAAGTAATAATCAAAAAAATAAGCCATCGTTACGGTAAGCCGATAACAATAGCTTATTTATGCCGCTGGCCGGACTCGAACCGGCACGGATTACTCCGCTTGATTTTGAGTCAAGTGCGTCTGCCAATTCCGCCACAGCGGCATACAACAGTAAAATTATATTACAATCGGTCAATTTTGTCAAGTTATAAAATTACTCGTTCAACACAATAAAATCGTTATATGCCTCTGCATAGTTGCCAAGGCAGTCGTCCGCATAGTACTTAACCCTGTACACTCCCGGTGTAACAGTGCTTATGTTGCAGCTTATGTCAAAATGTATAATGTTGTTTGCGCTGTCGTAAGCTGTAACACCGTCGCATAAAAGCTCCGTCAGCTCCTGTGAGGTAGTATTCTGCGACGCTTTTACCGTTTTGGGCTGTGTATTTATTTTTATTTTGACATTTTCATTCTTCCAAGGATTTTCGGGGCTTGGGTCGGTAGGGTCCCAGTTTGGGTATGTGGTATTTTCGCCAAGCTTCAATGCCTCAGGACGTGGCAGCGGGTCTGTACCGTTTTCAATAATATTTACCTGCGTACCGATTTTGCAGTTGTCATAAATCCACTTTGCATCGGCAGCAGTAAGCCTTACACAGCCTGCAGATGCGGCAGTACCCAGCTTATTATACTCCTCGGTTTTAAGGGTCGAGGGGTCTGTGGTTTTATAATATACCGAATGAAAAAGTATGTGTCCGTTTATTCGTGTTGCATACTGACCGTATACATTGCCAAAAAGCGCACGCCATTTATACTTAGCCTGTGTTTTAAAGTTGCCCGAGGGCGTATCATTCTTATTTTTGCCAACAGAGCATATCATTGCCTTGACAGGCGTAAAATTGCCCTCTGTATCCTTCTGGTATACGGTAACGCAGTTTGTAGCCTTGTTTACTGTAATCGAATATTCATCAACATATTTAACCGTCTGTACAGGCTGTGTATTCTGTATGGGTGATGTTAAGCCCTTATCAACGCCCGTACCCGTTATTGCAGCGGTCAGCGCAACCATGATTGCCGCAACTGTTTTCAAACAAATTCCTCCTTAAAGCAGCTTTTCCTTCCATTCTTCCTCTTTAAAGCCTGTAAGCACAAAGTCATCTCCCACTACAAGAGGGCGCTTTACAAGCATACCGTTTTGCGAAAGCAGCGCAAACTGCTCGTCCTCGGTCATATCGGGCAGCTTGTCCTTTAATTTAAGCTCCTTATAGACGTTGCCCGAGGTGTTAAAAAATCTTTTCAGCGGCAGACCGCTTTTTGCAAACCACTCCTTCAGCTCTGCCGCAGTAGGGTTATCCTCAACAATGTGTCTGTCGGTAAATGCTATATTATTTTCCGTTAAAAAGCTCTTAGCCTTTTTGCATGTGGAACATTTTGGATATTCAAGAAATAAAATACTCATTTTGTTAATCTCCTTTACAAATTACAAGAATTATTATATCATATAAGAAAAATAATTCAATTAAAATTTTATGAAGGAGATATAATTATGAAGCTGATGTTTGCATCTGATATACATGGCTCTGCATATTATTGTGAGAGAATAAAAAGTATATGGGAAATGGAGCACCCCGAAAAGCTGATACTTCTGGGTGATTTGCTCTACCATGGTCCACGCAACGACCTGCCAAAGGACTATGCGCCAAAAAAATGTATAGAAATACTTAACAGCCTGAAAAATGAAATTCTTGCTGTAAGAGGCAACTGTGAGGCAGAGGTTGACCAGATGGTGCTGGAGTTTCCATGCCTTGCAGATTATATGATACTCTACCTTGACGGGCGAATGGTGTTTGTAACGCATGGGCACACCCATAACACATCAAATCCGCCAATGCTGAAAGAGGGAGACATTCTCCTGCATGGTCATACCCATATACCTGCTATGGAGAAGGTGGGAGATTATTTTTATATAAACCCCGGCTCTGTTTCCATACCAAAAAACGGCAGTACCCACAATTATATGATTTATGAGGACGGTGTGTTTACCATAAAGGATATTGACGGCAGCGAGGTAATGAGCCTTAAAATAAATAATTGACAAGTTTTTGCTTTTATGATACAATACTTTTAATTTGTGTAAGGGAGTAGTCGGCACTTTGTGTGACCGGTCAACATACTGGGGCAACACCCCTGGCTTGGTATTAAACGGCGAGACTTACCTGTTTTAACAGGTATAGTCTGCCTTTTTTTATGCCTGTTATAAAAATTAAACATCATATACGGAGGATATTTTTATGAGTACATTTGAGCTTATTATGATTGCGATTGCACTGTCCATGGACGCCTTTGCCGTATCCATGTGCAAGGGTCTTTCTGTAAGGGAGCTGAAGATAAAGCACATGCTTATAACAGGTCTTTATTTTGGCGGTTTTCAGGGACTTATGCCTGCGATAGGCTATGTGCTTGGCGCACAGTTCAGCAGCCTTATAACCAAATTTGACCACTGGATTGCCTTTGTACTGCTTGTAATTATTGGCGGCAGTATGATTAAGGAGGCGCTTGGCGAGGCAGAGGAGCTTAACGACTCCTTCGGCTTTAAAACAATGCTTCCTCTTGCTGTTGCTACAAGCATTGACGCACTTGCAGTAGGCGTAAACTTTGCATTTTTGGGTCTTGATTTAAAGGGTATTCTGATTTCTGTTGTATCAATAGGTGTTATTACCTTTACCCTTTCCGCAATTGGTGTAAAAATAGGTAATATTTTCGGTACAAAGTATAAGTCAAAGGCTGAAATTTTTGGCGGTGTTGTGCTTATTCTTTTAGGCTGCAAGATACTTGCGGAACACTTAGGATTTTTAGGATAAATTAGAGTTTGTAGGTGTAATAATACCTTAACATTTCAATCGTAGGGGCGGCAACCTGCCGCCCGTCAAGCATTGCAATATGTTCAACATTCGGGCGGATATGGAATCCGCCCCTACAAGTTAATTACAACGTTAATTTATTTTTTCGCAAATTTGTCTTGTACGCAAGGTATT
>CABUWB010000127.1 GCA_902495025.1 uncultured Eubacteriales bacterium | reverse complement strand
TTACATAATTATTTTCAGCGTTGTTATCCGCCACATTAATCACTCTTTCTTAAATCAGTTTACACCCTCTACGGTAACCTTCAGCTTTGCTGTAACCTTTGGGTGCAGCTTAACGCTTACTTCCTTTTCACCTGTTGTCTTTATTGAGTCGGATAAAACAATCTTCTTTTTATCAATATCCATTTTGTACTGCTCCTTGATTGCAGCAGCAATTTCCTTGTTGGTTACAGCACCGAAAAGCTTGCCGTTATCACCTATTTTAACTGCAACCTTAACGTTCATCTTTTCAATTTCGCCGCCTAAAGCCTGAGCCTTTTCAAGCTCCTCCTGTGCCTTTGCAGCCTCAGCCTTTTTCTTGTTGTCAAGCTGCTTCATATTGCCTGCATTAGCCTCAAGAGCAAGATTTTTAGGGAAAAGAAAATTCTTTGCATAGCCCTCGCTTGCGTTTACAATCTGGTCCTTTTTGCCTACACCTTTAACATCTGCAAGTAAAATTACTTTCATTGTGTATCCTCCTATTGTTCCTTTAAATATTCTTCTATTTTTTCCTTAAGCAGCTTTACAGCCGCCTTTATGTCAATATCATTAAGCTGCGCCGCCGCACCTGTCTGGTGTCCGCCGCCGCCGAGCTTTTCCATCAGCTTTTGTACATTTACCTTGCCAAGTGAGCGTGCGCTGATAAACACCTTATCGCCTACGGGACAAAGCACATAGCTTACCTCTATGCCCTCAATACTGAGCATTTCATCAGCCGCCTGCGCAATAAGCACAACGGGATTTTCCACAGGCTTTTTAAGCACTGATATAGCCATATTGTCGTTGAAAATTTTAGCATTTTTGACAACATCAGCCTTTGCGGCATAATCCTCAAAGCTGCTCTGAAACAGGCGCCTTACTGATATTGTATCCGCACCGTTTCTTTTAAGGAAAGCAGCAGCCTCAAAGGTCTTAACACCCGTTTTAAAGGCAAAATTCTTAGTATCTACGGTTATGCCCGCAAGCAGTCCCTCCGCCTCGGTTTTGGTGAGCTTGATACCCTTGCCCATATACATCATCATTTCACACACAAGCTCGCTTGTAGATGATGCACCGGGGTCATGATAGGTGAGTGCATAGCCCTCGATATGGTCCTTGCTCTTTCTGTGGTGGTCAAAAACAACAAGCTTTTTAGCCTTGTCAACAAGCTCGCCGCACTCGCATATACTCTTGCTGCACGTATCCAGTACAATAAGCAGGGTTTTGCGCTTTATTGTTTTAAGTGCGGTTTCACAGTCAATAAAGGCATCCTTATACTTATTATCCTCCATAAGTCTGTTGTACAGTGGACTTATGCCCGTTGTTACTCTGTCAAGCACAATATGGCAGGGCTTGCCGAAAAAGCTGGTTATTGCAAATATACCTGCCGCCGAGCCGAGCGCATCAAGATCTGGATTTTTATGCCCCATAAGCATAACATCGGGTGCAGACAAAATAAGCTCAATAAGACCAAAAGCCTTTACCCTTGCCTTTACCCTTGAATTTTGTGATACCTCGTTGCCGTCGCCGCCGATAAAGGTATACTGCTCCTCGCTCTCCTTAATTACAACCTGATTGCCGCCCCTGCCAAGGGCAAGGTCGAGCGCACCTCTGGCATACTCCATTGACTGGCTGAGTGTAACACCGTTAAAGCCTATGCCAATGCTGAGTGTAACAGGTATGTTGCCCATATCAATCTTGCCAAGTATATCCATAATTTCAAACTTGGACTCCTTTAGGGTGTCCAGCTTGTCAAGCGAGAGTATAAACATATACTTGTCGCTCTCATACTTGCGTACAACACCGCCGAGCACATTAAAATATTCATTTATCTTACGGTCAATTACAGCCACAAGGTGCGGATGTCTTGACTCCTCAATGCTCTCCTGCACCTCCGCATAGTTATCCACAAGGGCGATACCCAACATTACGGGGCACTCCTCCTTGACAAAAATAACCTTACATTCTCCCTCATTTGGCGGACAGGTTGACACAGTGTATGCCCTGCCGTCAATCTCTGCATCAATTTTGTCGGGCACAGCCTTATAGTCCTCTATCAAATCCGCCATATTAAGTGGCTTGTTATTGTCCTTAGGGGCAATTTCCTCCTCAAAGCGTGTGTTGGTGCGTATTATATCACCCTCCGCATTAACTACGGCACAGGCAAAGGGGAAATAAATAATTTCATCATCAAAGCCCATTTTTCCTTACTCCTTAATGTATAAAGCAAAAAACTCCAACATAATTTTATCACACCGCACCTGATATTGCAATTACCTTCTGTCAATCACCCTGTACGAACCTAAATTTTTAAAGAAGGTGGTTTTGCGCTTAATCATTGTAAGTGCGTCCCTCACGTCCTTTTCGTTTGTATCAGCCCTCAAATCAATAAGAAAGACATACTCCATAGGCTTATTGCGCATGGGGCGTGAAACTATTTTAGACATATTAACATCAAAAATCGAAAAAATATCAAGCAGCTTGTAAAGTGAGCCCGGCTCATCAACCGTTGAAAAACAGATTGTAGTTTTTTTGCCGTTTTCGGGCAGCTCGGTATTATTTTTTGATACCTTTATAAACTGGGTAAAATTGCTGTTGTTATCCTGTATGCTTTCGGCAAGTATTTCAAGCCCGTAGAGAGCTGCCGCCGTTTTTGCACCAACTGCCGCCACGCTTATATCATCACTTTGGGCAGCGGTTTTTATACCCTCTGCCGTTGACGAGGTAGCTATGGTATCAGCCCCGGGCAAATGCTGCCTGAAAAAGTTTTTGCACTGTGGCAGCGCATGCGGATGACTGTACACCGTCTTTATATCCTCAATGCGTGTGCCTTTTTTTGCAAGCAGACATTGCTCAATAGGCATAATCAAAAGCTCCTGTATATATAAATCAACATCAAATATAAGCGAATCAACGGTTGCATTTACTGTACCCTCTATTGAGTTTTCAATAGGTACAATGGCTGCGTCAAGCATGCCGCTTTCAACTGCGTCAAGCCCCTCCCAAAAGGTGTGATAGGGCGTAATGTTCTCACCGCCTGCCATTATTAATGCCGCCTGTTCGGTAAAGGTACCCCTCGGGCCTAAATAACCAATGTTCATTGTAATTCTCCTTAATTAAATAACGCTTATGTTATTATAGCACCAACCGACATAAAATGCAAAACAAATATAAAAAAGCGGCAGTACCAATAACCGCCGCCAAAATATATTTTATTCTTTTTTTAGCTCATCTATTACAAGCTGTATGTCGTCAATACAACTGCCGCATACAGTACCTGCACCTGTCAGCTCCTGTACCTCCTCTAACGTGTGCGCCCCTTGGTCAAAAGCGTCTTTTATCATGCCCTTGGTAACATTCTGACAATAGCAAACTATTTCATCAAAATCCATATTAATCACCCTTTCAGTAATATGATGTGCGTTTAATATTGATTTTATGCAAGAATTTTCATACTCACATTCTCAAGCGAAATTCATTCCCGTTGCTGTTGCCAGTAGTGAAGTTTAGGCAGCTGTGATTCAAAAAAAGCTCGTGCCTGCTCCTTAGTCCAATCTTCATTTGACATATGTTCTACAAGGAAATCCGTTAATTCCTCAAGGCTCGTATAAACAAATTTTCCGTCAGTATAGCACCACTTACAGTATTCTTCGTTAAATGTACCGTCAGTTTCCCTGCTTATGGAAGAATCATCAAGCGGCATACCGCAGCATTGACAAATTAGCTTACGTGGAGAACCTAAAAGTGTATTGATAGAAACATCAAACAGCTTAGATAGCAGCTTTAGAGTTTCCGTATTTGGTATGGTTTCACCGTTTTCCCAACGAGATACCGCCTGCCTTGTAACATAGACTTTTTCTGCAAGCTCATCTTGAGATAAACTGTTTTTTGTCCTTAGTTCAAATATAACATCTTTTGTTTCCATATAAATCATCACCTCATAAATATTGTACCATCGTCATTTTTGAAAAACAAGCAACCCGTTGTTGCTGTAAGTTAAATTAATTTTGGTTTATATATTTATTAAATTCATTATATAAAACAAAACATAATAAGTCAAATTGTTATATTTTTATATATTCATCTTGTAAAAAAATCCCACAAGCCATATTCAGACCTGTGGGATTAATTTTAATTATATAGGATAAACTCCGTTATTTGCATCAGCAAGGTTTGGGTCGATACCAAACTTCTGTGCCTGTCTGAACTTAAAGTAGTCCATAGCCTGCTGTGGGAAAAGTGCGTAGCTTAATACGTCCTCCTCCTTTTCCTTATAGTCCTTCATTTCAGCCTCAATCTTTTCAAGCTGTGGCTCAAGTAAATCTGCAGGACGGCAGGTAATAGGCTCCTCATCACCAATAATCTTCTTTCTTATTTCCTCGGAGATAGGTACTGGAGTTTTGCCATACATACCCCTTACAATATCCTTGGTTTCCTTAGGCACCATTTTGTAGCGCTCGCCCATAAGCACGTTAAGCACAGCCTGTGTACCCACAATCTGGCTTGATGGTGTTACAAGAGGAGGGAAGCCGAGGTCGGCACGTACACGAGGGATTTCCTTTAACACCTCATCATACTTATCCTCTGCATTTGCATTTTTAAGCTGACTTACAAGGTTAGAGAGCATACCGCCAGGAACCTGATAAAGCAGAGTAGCAATATCAACAGCAAGCATTTTAGGGCTTAAAAGACCGCTTTCAAGAGCCTGCTCTCTGATAGGCTTAAGGTAGTCGCTTATCTCCTTGAGCTTGTTATCGTCAAGACCAGTATCGTACTCGGTACCCTTGAGTGCAGCAACCATAACCTCGGTTGCAGGCTGTGCAGTACCCATACTTAATGGGGACATATCGGTATCGATAATATCAGCACCCGCCTCAATAGCCTTCATATAGGTCATAGCGGCAACACCGCTTGTGTAGTGGCTGTGTACCTCAATAGGAACCTTAACATTTTCCTTAAGGGCAGATACAAGCTCGTAAGCAGGCTGTGGGAGCAAAAGTCCTGCCATATCCTTAACGCAGATAGAGTCAGCGCCAAGGCTCTCCAAATCCTTTGCAAGCTTAACATAGTAGTCAAGCGTGTGTACCTCGCTTAATGTGTAGCTGATTGCAAGCTGTGCATGACCGTTTTCCTTTTTACATGCGTCAACTGCCGTTTTAAGGTTACGCACATCGTTAAGCGCATCAAAAATTCTGATAATGTCAATACCGTTTTCAATGCTCTTTCTTACAAAGGTTTCAACAACATCATCGGGATAGTTTTTGTAGCCGAGAATGTTCTGACCTCTTAAAAGCATCTGCAGCTTTGTATTTTTAAATGCGGAACGGAACTTGCGCAGTCTTTCCCATGGGTCCTCCTTTAAATATCTTAAACAGGAGTCAAAGGTTGCGCCGCCCCATACCTCAACGGACGAATAACCAATCTCGTCCATCTTGTTAAGGATAGGAAGCATATCCTCAATACGCATTCTTGTAGCTATAAGGGACTGCTGACCGTCACGCAGTGTACAGTCGCAGATTTTAATTGCTTTAGACATAAAATTTTAACCTCCTCTTTCAATCCAGGATTATTTAAAACTAAAATCAGTATATAACTTTGCAGCTTTTATATAATTTCGAGTCAACCAAAAATAGGTCTTACGGTAACTTAAAGCGTCGCAGACTTTAATCCGCAGGGTGAGCTTTGCCCACCCGAGGGATAACAAGAGTGTCGAACAACAAATTTTAATTTGTTGAGAGGCACGGGTTGTTACTTCCTTGGTGGGTACGCAGTACCCCTCTGCAAGAAATGCTGGCATTTCTTGCACTCACTTCATTAAAGACAGGAAAATACCCGATGCAACTGCCGAGCCTATAACGCCTGCCACGTTAGGTCCCATAGCGTGCATAAGCAGATAGTTGTTTGGATTTTCCTGCTGGCCAACCTTCTGTGCAACTCTCGCTGCCATAGGTACGGCGGAAACACCCGCAGCACCTATAAGAGGGTTAATCTTGCCGCCGCTTAACTTGCACATCAGCTTACCGAGCAGCACACCT
>CABUWB010000126.1 GCA_902495025.1 uncultured Eubacteriales bacterium | reverse complement strand
GTAGGGGCGGCATCCTGCCGCCCGTCAAGCATTGCAATATGTTCAACATTCGGGCGGATAATATCCGCCCCTACAAGTTGATGTTCAATATGGTGCTTGGTTTATAAACGATAATTTTTTAGTTACCTGAAGACTAAGAGCGCAGCTAATTAAATATACACGATTGTTTTGTATTAATACATCAATCTATGTATATATCGCCGTAGGCAACTAAATGCTAACCTATACCAACAGATAGTAAAATGAACCGTCCCAAAATCCTTAGTGGCTATGCAACAGCCACGTTAAAAGGGTTTTGGGACGGTGGTGTTTGTGCCATAGAGTGGGGTTCTTAGGGGATAAGCCCCTAAGTCGTGCCCCGCGCGTCGAAACTAGCGGCGCTTTTGGTTACTTTTCTCGTAGAAAAGTAACATAGATTTGCTGACTTTTCTAAAGTCAACTTCTGCGTGTTTCTCGTAAGTTAAACTCTAATTTATATCAACTATCTCTTTTTAAATAATATCTGTAAAAATACCACAATCCCTTTTTATAAAAAAAGGACAGCAGATTTTGCTGTCCCATTTTTTAACTATTCTCTCTTTTAATTGCTTTAAGATTGTGCATAATTGAGGGATTTTCCTCTGAAAAATAGCGTGTAAGCTTTCTATATTCCATATACATACGGTCATACACTGCGCTTGCATTGACATCTGGCAGATAAACTACGTTTTTAAGTACGCCCATGGCATTTGAGGCTTCCTCAATGCTACTATATTCGCCGCTTATGGTAGCTGCGATAATGGCAGCACCAAGAGCAGGCGACTTTGACGAGCCTGCAACCCTTACGGGTATATTGAGTATATCGGCATAAAGCTGTGTAATAAACGGATTACGCTCTGCAATAGTGCCTACACCGTAAAAGCTGTCAATTTCAATATCGTTTATGGCATATTCTTCAATAAGTGTACGTGTGTCAAACGCCATACCCTCTATAATTGCACGATAAATGTGCTCGGGTCTGGTATTAATATCCATACCAATAAACAAGCCCGAAAGCTCTTTGTCATTTAACGGACAATAGGTGCCTTTCAGCCAGTTAATGGATATAATGCCGTTTTCACCCGGTTTAAGCTTCATCATTTTCTGTGCGATAAAGGAGTGAAGGTTGCGTCCCTCTGCCTTTGCGCCTGCGTGATATTCGGGCGTAAGGTAATTATTTAAAAACCACGCATAGTTATCGCCCATACATGGCACGTTGGATTTATATGTGTAATAACCGGGGATAATGCTGCCCTTGTCGCCTCTTGCAACGCCCATAGGCTCAACGCATTTATCGCTCAGTGTTACAAACATTGCACTGGTGCCGAGAATACCGACAAGACCGCCCGGTCTGCATACATCAAGTGCAGGTATACATGCAAGTATATCAACGCCGCCTACTGCAATGGGAGTACCCGGCTTAATACCCATCTGTGCCGACATACCTCTTGTAAGTCCGCCTGCGCAGGTTACAGGAGACGCAATAGGCAGATTAAGCTTTGTCTGATAAAGGTTTTCGAGCTGTGGGTTAAGTGCCTTTAAAAACTCCTTTGAGGGCTGTGTGTTATCCCTTATCTGTGCCTTGAATGCAGCAGAGAAGGAGTTTCTTACAGGGTTGCCTGTAAGCTGCCATACAAGCCAGTCCGTTGCCTCAATAAAGTAGTCCGCAGCCTGAAATACGGTTGGAGCCTCCTCAAGTATTTCAAGCACCTTTGGCAGCAGCCATTCGGGGCTGTCTGCATTCTGTCCTATGCTGACCCATGGCTCCTTCATTTCATTTGCAAGGTCATTTATTTTTTTTGCCTGTTCACCCGCCGCACGATGCCTTGTTACCTTAATATAAGCATGCGGATTGTTTTTGAACTCGGGCAGGGCGCAAAGCGGTGTGCCGTCAGCCTTTACAGGCAGAATACAGCAGGAGGAAAAGGCTATACCAAGTCCTGCAATATCGGATATTTTTACCTTTTGCGACAGCTCGGATACGGTTTCGATAATAACGTCTATGTAATCCTGAGGGTCGGCAATAGCCCAGCCCTCGGGCAGAGGTACGCCGTTAAAAAAGTTGTTTAGCATTATACCGCTGTAATATTCGGCACTGGCACAGGCTATTTCGCTTCCGTCTGCGGTGTCTATAAGCAGGGCACGACAGCCTGTTTTGCCAAAATCAATACCAATAGTATATTTTGACATATTTTATACCTCCTTCCGAGAGATTTTTAGTCATTTTCAAATAAGTCTACGCCGCTCTCCCAGCTGCTTGAAAAGCTGCGCCTGTGTACCGAGCTTCTTGTTACAAGCTCGCTTTTAAGCAGTACATTCTGTGCTTCCTTGGTTTTGATAAGCTTTAAAAGCGTGTCGGCAGCCTTTGCGCCAAGGTCGCTTTTACCATTTTCCATTGATGTAAGTGAAAGCATTTCGGCTGTTGTTGAGTTGTCAAAGCTGATGATTGATACGTCCTCAAACGGTCTTATGTTTATATCCCTGAGGTTGTTGATAAAGGTTTCAGCCGCCTTATCATCCTGGCATACAACTGCAGAGCAGCGGTTAAGTCCAGAAAAATATATCTGTTTGAATAAGGTCGAGAAGAACGACTCACTTATGTCCGAGGTGTACCAGAACACGTTCTGGTCATTTACGGGCAGCTTGTTTTCAATAAGTGTGCGTGTAAAGCTCTCATAGCGTATATGGCCGCTCATTTCATCAGAACGCAGCATTGCGCCTATGTTGCGGTGTCCCATGCTTATAAGATATTCAACCGCTGTTTTTGTTGCAGCAGCATAGTCCATGGCAACAACGGGTATGTCAAGCCCCTGGTAGCTGCCGTTTAAAAATACAACGGGGGTCTGTGCGCTGAGCCTTGCGTAAGTGTCCTTAATAGGCATTGGCATTGCCGTTTTTGTAGGCTCTGCAATAATGCCGTCAAGCTGCTTTTCCATCATGGAGTTAAGCACTGTCATTTCCTTATCGGTCTTGTCATGCGTAATGCCAAGCGTCATTGTATAGCCATGCTGCATAAGCGTATATTCAATGCCCTTTATAATTTCGGGATATATGTAATAGTCAAGGTGTCTTAAAATAACGCCTATGTTGCGTTCCTCCTTGCTGCTCTGCTGGGTGCGTACATTTACATAGGTGCCGCTGCCCTTTACCTTTTCAAGGTAACCGAGGTTTTCAAGGTTGCTGATGGCAAGCCTTACCGTCTGGCGGGAAAAGCCAAACCTTTCCATAAGCTCATTTTCCGACGGAATTTTATCTCCGTTTGAATAAGCGCCTTTATTTATTTCGTTTTTAATCCATTCCTGTACAATAAGATATTTGGGTGAATCCATACACAAACCTCCACTCCAATATAAATACAACTTTTTGATTTAGGTTGACTTTTTTAATTAAAAAATACAACTTTTAAGGTTTTTTGAGTTAGTTATACGTACCACTAAGGGCAAAAAAATTTTATTGTTTATATAATTATACAAGTTGTTCGTCCATTTGTCAATATTCATAAGGCAAAATAAATAATTGCGGCAGAAAAAAGGAGCCAGACAAGGCTCCTTTTTCCGGGAAAAAAGAATATATAAAAAGGATTAAAGGTATGTTTACAACAGAACGGACCTGTCTGTAAACATATATGATAAATTAACTTTATCACTATGGTTAGTATAGCATATTACCAATAACTTTGCAAGGGGTAAATTGAAATTAATGTGTAAATTTAATAATTTTTTTGCTAAAATCTACCTTTGTATAACAAATATTACCAAAAATTAGTTTCCGTTGACTATTCCACCGTAAATTGCGTTTGGCACTTTGCCGCTGAATACAGTATTTACCAGCATCAGCTTGCGTGTAACGCAAAATTTATTATTAATAAGGAAGGGATTTACAATTATCATTTCAGTATCGGCAACAAGCCATACCTTAAAATTGACCTGTCCTATGCCTGCGCTTTCAACCGAGGTTTCATAATCGGTCTTTGCGCTGCCCGAGGGAATAAGGCGCATTTTTATTTCGGGGCCATGGGAGGAGAGCATATTTATCCCTGTCAGCACGCCTGCAGGCACGCTTACCTCGCAGGGCGGCATTTGGGACAGCTCGTCGGTAAGTGCCTGTGCAGTATCGGCGCAAAGCTCGTTTATAAGTATTGAGTTTACCTCCATATACATAAGCTCGCCGCTGGCGTTGAAATGCGGTGTATACATATCCTCTGCGGTTATCCCCTGCTGCTTTGACAGGGCGGAAACGGCATTGTTAAGCGAGGTGTTTATTCTCTCGAGTGCGTACTCCCCTGCAAGCTCCCTTAGCGGCGGCAGTGCGTATTTTTCAAAAAGAAAAATATATGCCGAGGTGATTAATATGATTAAAAAAGGCAAAAATATAAGTAAGCGCCATAGGGTACGGGCATATTTTTTTCTCATTATAAAAAATTTTCCTTTATATATGCACTCAAGTCTGTTATAATGTTATTAGTAAAATTATGTTTTTATGCTTTTATCGGCATCTTCGGTAGCGGAGGTATTTAATATGAGTTCATCAAACGGAGATATTAAAAGAAAAAGACAGCCACAGAGAAAAAGCGGCTCAAAGCGGCGCAGACATCCTGCACCGTCCAAGCCCTTCGGCACGCTGTTCAAGTCGGTTATAGTTATAGGCATACTGCTTGCCTTTGCAATAGGCGGAGCAGGCATAGGCGCTTACATAGCCATTATTAAAAATACGCCCGATTTGGGACTTGTGGCTATTCAGCCAAATGCCTACACCTCAATTATTTACGACTCAAAGGGCAACGAGATTGACCGTCTGCATGGTGATGAAAACAGGGAGTATGTAACGCTGGAAAATATACCCCAGTATATGCAGGACGCTGTTATTGCCATTGAGGACGAGCGTTTTTACCAGCATGACGGCGTGGATGCAAGAGGCTTTGCAAGAGCGGTGTTCTCAACCGTTACGGGCAAAAGCCTTCAGGGTGGTTCTACCATAACGCAGCAGCTTATTAAAAATAATGTAACAAAGGTAACGCACAACAGCCCTGTTACAAAGCTACAGGAGCAGTACCTTGCCACCAAGTATGAAAAGGAGCTTACAAAGCAGCTTGGCTCCAAGGAGGCTGCAAAGAAATATATTCTGGAGCTTTATCTTAATACAATTGCTCTGGGACATGGCTATAACGGCGTACAGGCGGCGTCCCTCGGCTACTTCAACAAGGACGCATCACAGCTTGACCTTGCCGAGTGTGCATCTCTTGCAGGTGTAACCAACAATCCGTCGCTTTACTCACCAAGAACACAGCCTGAAAATAATAAGTCAAGGCAGTCAATTATTCTTAAGTATATGCTTGACCAGGGCTATATTACGCAGGAGGAAAAGGACGCAGCCGATGCAGAGGATATTTACAGCAAAATTTCCGCAGCGGACAGCATGGACGTTGAGGAGGAGCAGGAGGATACCGACAATATCCACAGCTATTTTGTTGACGCTATGTTTGAGCAGATTTCGACGGATTTGCAGAATAAGTATAATATGAGCCGTACACAGGCCGAATATATACTTTATAACGGCGGCTTACAGATTAACTCTACTATTGATGTGGATATGCAGAATATTGTTGACGAGGTGTTCCTCAATCCAAATTCATTCCCGTCAATGACTTATAACTACGATATAAGCTATCGTGTATCCATTGAGGACACGACAACAGGTCAGCAGACGCATACCGAGTATAAGCAGTTTGCACGCTCCATGGACAGCGCACAGCAGTGGGTTGCGGAAAAGAGGACGGCTATTGAGGCAGGTCTGACCGAAAACCAGAAAATTGCCGCAGATAAGGCGGTTTACAATATCCAGCCACAGGCAGCAATGGTTATTATTGACTACCAAACAGGCGAGGTTAAGGCGCTTGCAGGCGGCAGGGATAAAAAGCTTGTAAACAGGGGCTTTAATCGTGCTACGGACTCTGCAAGACAGCCCGGCTCTGTATTCAAGGTGCTTGCGGCTTATGCTCCTGCTATTGATACGGGCAAAATTACGGCTGCAAGTCTTATCAAGGATGAGCCTTATACCATAGGTGATTATTCGCCAAACAACTGGTGGGG
>CABUWB010000125.1 GCA_902495025.1 uncultured Eubacteriales bacterium | reverse complement strand
TATCATTGGTTACGTAGGGGCGGATTCCATATCCGCCCTAATTTTAGCATATTATTATTGCTAACGGGCGGCAGGTTGCCGCCCCTACGGTAAATCCATACGTTATTGATTTGAATGTTGGGTTGTTGATGTTACACCGCTAAACATTAATTTATCTTGATTTATCCCATATTGTCAAGAGCATAGCATATTTTTTATATCGGTGTAAATTTCACCATAATTACAAAAAATAATTGCAAAAATCAATATAAAGGTTTATTATATATATAAGTATGTATATAAGGAGTAAAATTATGGCACAGGGTAAGGTTAAACCGAGGACGATGCCGGGCTTTATGGAGCTGCTGCCCTCGGAACAGATATTATTCAACAAAATGTATGACACGATACGTGAGGTATACGAGAGCTTTGGCTTTCTTCCTCTTGACACGCCCGTACTGGAGCTTGCGGAGGTACTGCTTGCCAAGGCAGGCGGTGAAACGGAAAAGCAGATTTACCGCTTCACAAAGGGCGATACCGATATGGCAATGCGCTTTGACCTGACCGTTCCGCTTGCAAGGTACGTTGCACAGCACGCAGGTGAGCTTACATTCCCATTCAAGCGTTACCAGATGAGCAAGGTTTACAGGGGTGAGCGCCCACAAAAGGGACGTTTCAGAGAGTTTTATCAGTGCGATATTGACATTATCGGCAATGAGGAGCTTGACCTTGTTTATGAGGCGGAAATTCCTGCCGTTATCTACAACATATTTAAAAAGCTGGACTTTGGCAAGTTTACAATCAGGCTTAATAACCGTAAAATCCTCAACGGCTTTTTTGATTCGCTGGGTCTTGGCGAGAGCATTGCGGATATTCTGCGTACAATTGACAAGATAGATAAAATCGGTGCTGAAAAGGTGCTTGCGGAGCTTGCCGACTTTGGCGTAAGCGCTGAGGCAGGCGACAAAATTTTGAGTTTTATTACCGCAGAGGGTACAACCGATGAAAAAATCGCCTACCTTAAAAGCTTGGGCATTGAAAATGAAACCTTTGCACAGGGCGTAAGCGAGATTGAGCAGGTTGCCGACTATATGCGTATGTTCGGCATTGACGACAGCTATTTTATGCTTGACTTGACCATAGCCAGAGGTCTTGACTACTACACAGGTACGGTTTATGAAACTGTGCTTGACGATTACAGAAACTTAGGCAGTGTATGCTCGGGCGGTCGCTATGACAACCTCACAGGCTACTACACAAACCAGAAAATGCCGGGTATCGGTATATCAATAGGTCTTACAAGGCTGTTTTCACAGCTTAAGGAGGCTGGCATTATCACAGCCGAAAGCAAGAGCCTTGTCAAGGTGCTTGTTGCTCCTATGGACTGCGATACGGGCTATGCTTTAAAGGCTGCGTCTGCATTAAGACAGAGCGGTATCCCCTGCGAAATTTACTACGCTAAAAAGGGATTTAAGCACAAAATGAAGTATGCCGACAAGCTTGGTATTCCTTTTGTAGCTGTTATCGGTACTGACGAGCAGGCAAACGGACAGGTATCCGTTAAAAATATGACAACGGGCGAGCAGGTAACTGTTGCGCTTGAAAATATATCAGATGAAATTAAAAAACAGATGGGAGATTTACACTAATGGGCGAATTTATGACAGGTCTTAAGCGTACCTGCTACTGCGGCGAGGTAAGCGAGGCTATGATTGGCAAAGAAATTACCCTTATGGGCTGGGTAAGCAGAAGGAGAGTGTTCAGCCACTTTTCATTTATTCTTCTGCGTGACCGCACAGGCATTGTGCAGGTTGTTGTTGACGGTGATAACAGCCCCGAGGACATTGTTAAAAAGGACAAGGAGATAAGAGGCGAGTACGTTGTTGCCGTAAAGGGTACTGTACAGGCAAGGACAGAGGAAAACATCAACGAGAAAATGGCAACAGGCAAGGTTGAGGTTGCCGTAAGCGAGCTGAGAATTTTATCCGAGTCCGAGACACCTCCTTTTCAGGTTGAGGAAAGGGTGGACGTATCAACCGAGCTTAGGTTAAAGTATCGTTATCTTGATTTAAGACGTCCTAACGTTGCTAAAAATATCATTATGCGCCATCAGGTTGCACAGCTTGTAAGGAGCTTTTTAAGCGAGGAGGGCTTTATTGAAATTGAAACCCCTATGCTTACCAAGTCAACTCCTGAGGGTGCAAGGGATTACCTTGTACCAAGTCGTGTACACCCAGGCAACTTCTATGCTCTGCCACAGAGCCCACAGCTTTTCAAGCAGCTTTTAATGGTATCGGGCTTTGACCGCTATTTCCAGATTGCAAAGTGCTTCAGAGATGAGGATTTGCGTGCTGACAGACAGCCAGAGTTTACACAGATAGATATGGAGCTTTCCTTTGTGGACATTGACGATATTATGGACATAAATGAAAGACTTATGAAAAAGGTGTTCAAGGAAATTAAGGGTATGGATATACCTACACCTTTTGAGAGAATGCCTTGGATTGAGGCTATGGAGCGTTTCGGCTCGGACAAGCCCGATGTGCGCTTTGGCATGGAGCTTAAAAACATTACCGATATTGTAAACGGCAGTGAGTTTGGCGTGTTCCAGAACGCTATTGACGCAGGCGGCTCTGTAAGAGGTATTAACGCAGAGGGACTTGGCTCCCTGCCACGCAAGCAGCTTGATAAGCTGGTTGACCTTGCAAAGACCTACGGCGCAAAGGGTCTTGCATGGATTGTTGTAAATGAGGACGGCTATAAGACTACTATTTCAAAATTCTTTGACGATGTAAAGATTGGCGAAATTGCCGCACGCTTTGAGGCAAAGGCAGGCGACTTAATTCTTATCTGTGCAGATAAAAATAAGGTTGTGTTTGACGCACTCGGCGCATTAAGACTTGACTGCGCTAAGCGCCTTGACCTGTTAAAGGACGACGATTACCGCTTCCTTTGGGTAACAGAGTTCCCAATGCTTGAATACAGCGAGGAGGAGCAGCGCTATGTGGCTGTTCATCACCCATTTACCGCACCTATGGACGAGGATTTGCAGTATCTTGACTCCGACCCCGGCAGAGTACGTGCTAAGGCTTATGATATGGTGCTTAACGGCTGTGAGGTCGGCGGCGGCAGTATAAGAATACACCGTCAGGATATTCAGCAGCAGATGTTCAAGCTCCTTGGCTTTAGCCCCGAGGACGCACAGGAGCGTTTCGGCTTCCTGCTTGATGCGTTTAAGTACGGCGCACCACCACATGGCGGTCTTGCCTTTGGTCTTGACAGAATGGTTATGCTCCTTTGCGGCGCTGAAAGTATCAGGGACGTAATTGCCTTCCCTAAGGTTAAGGACGCAAGCTGCCTGCTTACAGACGCACCTAATGTTGTTGAGCAAAAGCAGCTTGATGAGCTGGGTATTGCTATTGTTGAAAATACAGAGGAATAATATTAAGGGATAAATTATTGTTTATGGGGTAACATTAACAACCCAACATTCAAATCAATAACGTATGGATTTACCGTAGGGGCGGCAATCTGCCGCCCGTCAACCATTGTGATATTAAAATTCGGGCGGATAATATCCGCCCCTACAAGTTGGTGTTCAGTATAGTGGTTGTTGTATAAACTCTAATTTATATCAGCAAAAAAACGGGCTATCGCAAAAATTAAGGCGACAGCCCTTTTTATATTAACAAAACAGCAGCTAACGTCTTAACCGATGTTTTGATGTACATATTTTTAGCGCAAAAGTAAAAAATATGAGTACATCATTAAAAAACAGAGAGGTAATTATATGAAGAAGATATTTTTTGCGTTGGCTGCCGTTGTAATGCTGACCGCCTGCGGCAGGTATGAGAGTGAGAATGTATCTGTTGAGGAGCTTGCTGCGGCACTCAGCTATGCGGCAGACCTTGACGGTGAGATAAGTGAAAACCTTATGGTAAACGGCGTTGCGGCACGCTATGGCATATCGGTTGAGGAGATTGAGGGCGGTGCTGTGTTCCGCTGTGGGGACGATGCCGACGAGCTGATTATAGCAAAGGCTGTCAATCACGATGCCCTGCGTAATGTTGAAATGGCGCTTGAAAGCGAGGTAAACGACCTTACCGCCGCATGGAAATACGATGCCGAGGAACGCCGCAAAACCGAAAAGCACGTACTTAAAACAAGGGGTATGTATGTGCTTATGGCTGTGTGCGAGGACTCTGATAGAGTGGAGAAAGTGTTTGATAATATGGTGAGGGGTTAAAGACTGTTGATTGTTTTCTTTTAAAATATTTCAATACTTTCGCTAATTTCGTTTAATGAATATCCATCAAAAAATTTATCTGTCATTAAATCGTCAATGTTGCTATATGTTTTGCTTTTATCCCCAAAACCAACCTCAAATTTTTTAGTATTCCATGTAATTTAGCAGGGGACAGTCCCCTGCTAAACTATAACATCAGACAAGGGGACGGCTATGCTGGCTGTACCTGCCTTGTGATACATTAGCCCCAATTAACAAACATCCACCATACAAATAATAATACAGTAAATAATTGAACAGCATACAATTTATATATTTTTTTGTAATCTTCATATTCTTCTTTGAATATAAATTCAGGGCTATTATTGTATTTTAATTGTTTATATGTGTTCTTCATTACTTTATCAAATCTCAATTTTGTTATATTAGCCATGTATTCATCAAAAACTTTATTTTGCTCTTCTATATATGCTTCTCTGTTCTTTTTTTCGCACATTTGCTCATAATAATAGCACTCATATATATATGCTATAAATTGATATATTCCAAATGGCACTAAAACAGCCAAATACCACCCCTTGCCATTATTTATATTAGGAGTTAAAATTGCAGTAAAAATCATAATTAGCAGCCATATAATATATATCTTTCTTTTTTTGGTTAATCTATCGCTTGCTTTCATCATTTTCCCTCCGTTAATAATTTTAGTTTGTTATTTAGATAAAGGGGACGGTTGTTTGCCTTAATCCCTGTCAACCTGTGGATTCTTCTTATTTACCTTGTCTTGTTAATATACTAACTTATACCGCTACTTTATGTATTAATTTTAACACATACACAAAAAGATGTCAAATAAATAAATCCCTGCTTACAGCTTGACAGAAAAGCAAAAAAGCCACACAGTGAGTACATACATTGTGTGGCTGTAAATTTTATCAAGCAATAATCAAATAATAACTATTTTAGCCACCAAGCGTTATATCCTGCATATTATACCAGTTAAGCGCCTCGGTGATATGGTGCAGCCTGAAATCAGGCCAGAGGTCATTTACCACATAAAAGTCGGAGTAAACGCTCTGCATAGGCAGAAAGCCCGACAATCTGCGCATACCGCCCCATCTTATAATAAGGTCAATGCGTGATATATCGTTTGAGCGTGGCTGCGGTGTACCTGTGCTTAAATCCCACACAGGGCTGTAATTTACAAGAAAGTTAAGTTTAATGCCGCCCTTGCCTATCTTTTGGCGTGTGGTATAGGGCTTTAATTCCTCGGGGAACATTGGCGAGTCTGAGTTGCCTATAACAAGCAGCTCGCAATCGTTGGCGGCAATCAGCCTTACCGCGTCAACGCAAGCCTTTGTAAAGGCAAGGCGCTGGTTTGTCGGTCTTTTGGTATTGTCAACGGTAAAGCCGTAAAAGGTTATCTCCTTAACACCCGCCTCTTTCAGTGCATTAAAAGCCGACAAGCCCGGTGCAAGCCCCTTTTCATAGCCGTCAGCCTTATCAAGCCCCTTTGACAGCGCATATCGTCTGTTGCCGTCGGGTATAATGCCTACGTGGTTAGGTATTCTCATAACATCATCTCCTTTTTTGTAAATTATTTCCATTTATGGTTAAAGCATACTATATTGATTAAAAATTTGATAATTTTTTTGCAAATTTGTATTTTCCCCTTTATTTATTGGTAAAATCAATGTATACTATGATAATAGAGTATTATGCCCATAAGCAAAAGGAGAAAGATTAAAATGGCAGACAAAATTATGCTGCTTGACGGCAACAGCCTTATAAACCGAGGCTTTTACGCAATGCCCTATCTCACCAACAAAAACGGCGAGCATACGGGCGGTGTGTTTGGCTTTTTAAATATATTTTTTTAGCTGCTTGATGAGG
>CABUWB010000124.1 GCA_902495025.1 uncultured Eubacteriales bacterium | reverse complement strand
TCCTCTGCTGTTTTGTACTCCTTTAAAGCAACGGTTTCCATTTCCTTTGTGATAATGCCCTGCTTTGCGGCATCCATCTGTGTTTTGTAAGCCATTTTTATTCCTCCTGTAACTTTATTGCATTTTGTATAAGTGGTTTAACGGTCCTCTGCCGCTGCCAAGGTTAAGCTGTGCGGCAATAGCTCCCGTAATATATTTCTTTGCGGCTTTTACAGCCTGTGTTATTTCCATACCCTTTGCAAGGTTTGACGCTATGGCGGAGCTTAATGTACAGCCAGTACCATGTGTGTTTGGGTTGTCAATATGCTCTCCCTCAATCCATATTGCCCTGCCTTCGGTATAGATAAGGTCATCGGCACCACCTGTGCTGTGCCCACCCTTTATAAGGACAGTGCCACTATAATCCTCGGCAATTATTGCTGCAGCTCTTTCGGCATCGTCCCTGTCGGTTATAGCGATACCGCTTAAAACCTCTGCCTCCATAAGGTTAGGCGTTATTATATCCGCAAGCGGCATAAGATTTTTAATAAGATAGCTTGAGGCGTCCTCTGCCATAAGGCGGCTGCCGCTGGTGGATACCATAACAGGGTCAAGCACAATATTTTTTGCCTTATATTTTTTAAGCGAATCTGCTATGGCAGCAATAAGTGGTTTGCTTGATACCATACCAATTTTAACCGCATCGGGATAAATATCGGTAAAAATACAGTCAAGCTGCTGTGTAAGAAATTCGGGCGAAACCTCGCTTATGCCGTAAACACCTGTTGTATTCTGTGCAGTAAGTGCTGTTATTGCACTCATTGCATATAATCCATGGGCAGTTATGGTTTTGATATCTGCCTGTATGCCCGCTCCGCCAGAGCAGTCGCTGCCTGCGATAGTCAGTACAGTTTTCATATTACACCTCCGTTATTTTTGCATAAGATAAAATAGTATCTGCCGTTGTGGTGCTTATATAATCAATTAATGATATATGAAAACTGCCTGTGCCAAGGCTGCCTGATTTTTCATAAGCCCTCTCGCCTGCAACAGAGGTGGTGAGTATTGCGCCGCATGCAGCCGTTAAGCCGTCGCTTACTGCAGCAAAAGCACCCAGCATTGCAGATGTAAGACAGCCCGAGCCCGTTATGGACGAAAGCATTTTATGTCCGTTTGCAAGCTGTACACAGCTTGTACCGTTGCTTATTGTGTCAACCGCACCTGTAATTGCGGCGGTGCAGCCATACATATCCGCAACACGTCCTACAACCCATACGGGATTTTTGTCAGCGTCCGCCTCGGAGCTGTCAACGCCCTTTGTGCTGACCTCAAGTCCCGATATAAATGCAAGCTCGGATAAATTACCTCTTATCACACTCATTTTAACCTCGGCTAAAAGCTTGCTTACAGCCTCATTGCGCAGCCTTGATGCACCTGCACCCACAGGGTCAAGCACAACAGGTATGTTAAGCGCATTTGCCTTTTTGCCAGCAGCAAGTGCCGATTTGATTGTGCGGCTGTTAAGCGTGCCTATATTTATAACAAGTGCAGAGGATATTGAGGTGATGTCCTCAACCTCGTCAATATCGTCTGCCATTATAGGTGATGCACCTATTGCAAGCAGAGCGTTTGCACAGTCGTTTACCGTAACATAATTTGTTATACAGTGCACGAGGGGGGATTTATCCCTCACAGCGGTAACAGCTGCGGCAATGTCATTAATTAATGCCATTTTTAACCTCCTAAAAAATATAGCCGAAGAAGAACCCCCGGCTGACAATGTATGTATGGCTTGTATTGCTCCCTACGACAGTATTAACCGACAGGTTCTAAGGGTCAGGTTTTAACCTTCTCAACTGTATACAGTTCCCCTGCAAAATTAATATTATAATATAATAAGTATACACCCCTAATATATATTTGTCAAACCCAATTTAAACTGTGAAATATGGCAAACTTTTTTGTAAGATTTTCGTAATAATATTTAAGAATAAGAATATTTTTCACGAGGTGTATATAAATGAAAAGAGTTGCAGTAACGGGTATGGGTGCGGTAACGCCCATAGGTAATAATGTAAAGGATTTTTGGGATAGTGTCAAGGCAGGCAGGGTAGGCTTTGCGCCGATAGAAGGTTTTGATACCGAAGCTTATAGTGCCAAGCTTGCCGCACAGATTAAGGACTTTGACCCTGCCGAAAGTGTGGGTGCTAAGGAAGCAAAGCGAATGGACAGGTTTTCGCAGCTTGCCGTAACAGCGGCAAAGGAGGCTGCTGCCGATTCGGGCTTTGACATAGCGGAGGAAAATCCGTACAGGCTTTCGGTAATAGTAGGCTCGGGTGTAGGCTCTCTTATGGGTATTGAGCGTGAGTTTGAAAAGCTGCTTGCAAAGGGACCTAAAAAAATTCATCCGCTTACAGCTCCGCTTGTGCTTGGTAATATGGCAGCGGCAAATGTTGCAATAGCGACAGGTTTTAAAGGCAAGTGTATTGATGTGGTTACAGCGTGTGCTACGGGGACAAACTGCGTTGGCGAGGCTTACCGCTCAATTAAATACGGCGAGAGTGATATTGTGCTTGCAGGCGGTGTGGACAGCTCCGTCAGCAGGCTTGGAGTAGCTGCCTTCCAGTCGCTTACGGCTCTTACGTCCTCAACAGACCCGTTAAGGGCATCAATTCCATTTGATAAGGAGAGGGACGGATTTGTTACAGGTGAAGGCGCAGGTGTACTTGTGCTGGAGGAAATGGAGCACGCCAAGGCAAGAGGTGCAAAAATCTATGCTGAAATAGTCGGCTATGGCGCAACCTGTGATGCAAACCACGTAACACCCCCTATGGCTGACGGCAGTGGTATGGCTGAGGCAATGCGTCTTGCCATGGCAGAGGCGGAAATTTCACCGTCGGATATTGATTATATAAACGCTCATGGTACCAGTACAAAATACAACGACCTTTTTGAAACCATTGCAATTAAGCGTGCAATGGGTCAGGTGGCATATAATGTAAAAATTAATTCTACAAAGTCAATGACAGGTCATCTGTTCGGAGCAAGCGGTGCAGTGGAGCTTATAACCTGTATAAAGTCGATTAATGAGGGTTATATACATCAGACGGTGGGACTAAAGGTTGACGACCCAGAATGCGACCTTGACTATACCAAGGGCTGCGGCGTAAGTATGGATGTAAATACGGCAATAAGTAATTCTTTAGGTTTTGGCGGACACAATGCGGCTGTAATTGTTAGAAAATGTTGATATTTGTAAGTTGAGTTTTGTCTGGTTTTAATGTAAAATAATACCGTATCATAATTGCATCGGAGGATACCATGAACGAAACCTTTGTAAAAATTATAGAAACCTACGGTTATTTAGGTGTGGCGGTGCTTATCTGTATTGAAAATGTTTTTCCGCCCATTCCCTCTGAGGTTGTACTGCTGGCAGCAGGCTTTCTTACGCTTGGTACAGCTCTTTCACCTGTGCCTGTAATAGTGGCGGCAACGGCAGGCGCTCTTGCGGGCGCAATGGTATTGTATGGGCTTGGCAGGGTGCTTAAAAAGGAAAGGCTTAAAAAGCTGTTTTCGGGCAAATTTGGTCAGATTTTAAGGCTTAAACCCGAGTTTGTGGATGAGGCAGATGTATGGTTTAAGAAATACGAAACGAAGGCGGTGCTTATATGCCGCTGCGTGCCTGTTTTGCGAAGCCTTATTTCAATACCTGCAGGTATTGCGCAAATGCCGCTTGTACCGTTTGTGGCACTTACCCTGATTGGCAGTGCCGTATGGAATACCCTGCTTGTATACATAGGTGTTGTTATGGGTGATGCTTGGGAGCTGTGTCTGCCCTATTTAAAAAAATATGAGCATGTCGTGATTGCGGTTATAGTAATAGCCTGTATTGCAATTGTAGTATGGCATTTCAAAAGCAGCAGAAAAAATAAATAAGACGTTGGGCGGATTTATGTTTGTTGACAAAATCCGCCCTTTGTACTATAATAATTAAAAAATTACAGGAGGCAGTAAATATGCACTTTGAATATAATAACAAGGGCGTCTGTTCAAAAAAGACGATAATTGAGCTTAATGATGACAATACTATTGAAAGCGTACAGGTAATAGGCGGCTGCGACGGCAACCTGAGGGGTATTATGTCGCTGCTAAAGGGTGTTAAGGCAGAGGATGCCATTGAAAGAATGGAGGGCATACCTTGTGGCTTTAAGTCCACATCATGTCCAGACCAGATTGCACAGGCTTTAAAGGCAGCCCTTGCAGCTAAAAACTAATTTAATATACAGAAAGACCGCAGGTGATTTACATTGCCTGCGTTTTTTTGCTTTATTTTAAATGTAAAACTATATGCAATATAACTAAAAAAGAATGTAGAAATATGTTAATAATACTGAAAAAGGATTGACATTAAAATTATTTTAATGTAAAATAGTTTTACAGTAAAACTTTATGATAGGAGGTGTTGGTATGGCTAAGGAAAATTTGGTTAAAGAAACTGCGGATAAGTGGGAAAAACTTATGCGTATTGGCTGGAGAATAAGGTCCGGCAGTGAGATTGAGGCTGACCTTGTCAAATGCAAGGAAAGAATGAGTCACAGGCAGATGGATATACTCATGATGCTCGAGTGCTTGAACATAAATACGGTGTCTGAAATGGCGGACTTTTTGAACATAAGCAAAAGCACCCTGTCAATAGTAATGAATAAGCTTGTTTCCAAGGGCTATGTTACAAAGCAGTATCCCGACAGCAGAGGTGATGGCAGAAGGGTTTACTTTAAAATATCACCAGGCGGACACGATGTATTAATAAGACTTGGAGAGCAGTATATTGAGGGGCTTTCAAAATATTACAGCTCCTTCACTGATGAGGGCAAGGAGCTTTTCAGCAAGGGGGTTGCAAGCTTAAGAAAGGCAAACAATTCCGAGAGTACCCTTTTCGGTCTTATGACCTCAATTAAAGAGGAGTATAAAAAATATGACGCCGATATAATACAGGTTGCAAAGGATTTGGCATTTTTCTTTATAAATTGCAGAATAAGCAGCCTGGAGGGTGATGATATTAAGCTGCCGTACAGAATTACACAAAACCAGTTTCATCTGCTGCTGTGTATTTTAAGCGGTATGGATTCACTTACAAAGCTGGAAAAACATCTTGGTTCAAGCGGCAGTACACTTTCTATAGGCGTATCAAAGCTTGTGGATAGAGGGTATCTGTATAAAACATATCCTGATTCGGGTCAGGACGGCAGGATGGTATTCATAAAGCTGACCGACGAGGGCAAAAAAGTGGTTGCAGAGGTTACAGAGCTGCTGCATAAGCATTTTGCCGATTATCTTTCAACTTTAAGTGAAGAAAATATTGAAGTATTTAACTTCGGCTGTGATTGTCTTTTAAGCGCTTTTGAAACCGTAAGGGATTTTTAATAAAAATTAAAAACTTTTATCTTAGAAGTGCGTAATTAATTTTGTATGTTCATAAATGGAGGTTATTAAAATGAAGAGAAAACTGATATTGCCTATGCTTATACTTTCACTGGCATTAAGCAGTGTAATGAGCGGCTGTTCATCTAAAACAGATGCGAAGGCTGAAACAGTACAGTCTGACAAGAATGCTAATTTAAGTGCGGTTGAGGTTATGGAGCTTAAGCCCGACTCAATAGAAAAGTATCTTACATACGCAGGTAAAATTGAGGCTAACAAAACTGTCAGCGTTACACCTAAGGTTTCGGGCAGAGTACAGGAGATTATGGTAGAAGAAGGTGACACCGTTCAGGAGGGTCAGGTGCTTTTCACAATAGAAAAGACCGATTATCAAAATCAGGTTGCAAGCCTTGAAAGCCAGCTTAAGGTAACAGATGCAAGCGTATCAAGTGCACAGGAGGCTGCAAGACAGGCAAGCGACGGCGGTCAGGTGGAAACTGCAAGGCTTCAGCTTTCAACTGCCGTAGATAATGCAAAAAAGAGTATGGATACAGCACAGGAGGCTGTAAATAATGCAAACATCACCATACAGACAGCAAAATCATCTTATGATGATATGGAGAAGAAGTATGCAGATTATAAGAAGATGTATGACGGCGGCGTTATTTCAAAGAGCGATTTTGATGCCATAGAGCTTGGCTATACACAGGCTAAAAACGGCTATGAGCAAGCTAAGATTGGTCTTACAACAGCACAGAACCAGCTT
>CABUWB010000123.1 GCA_902495025.1 uncultured Eubacteriales bacterium | reverse complement strand
TTTTGCAGCAAAAAGCCTGCGGAGGGTGAAAGGGTTGTCGTGTTTGATGAAAATAAAGAATTAGTGGGGATTTATGAGGCTATGGGCGATTATATCAAGCCCGTAACCATGTTAAGGTGAAAAAAGATGATTGTTTACGAAACTACCGATTTTAAAATTAAAGAGCCTACTGCTGTTACCTTAGGCAACTTTGACGGTATCCATCTTGGACATCAAAAGCTAATAAGCACAGTTAAGGAGTATGCAAAAAGGGACAGCTTGAAAAGCGTGGTATTTTCCTTTTATCCGCATCCCGTTACGGTGTTTAAAACCAAGCAGAATTTCAGCACAATGCTTGATACAAGGGAGAAAAAGTTTGTGCTTGACAACCTCGGGGTAGATATACTGGTGCAATATCCGTTTGATTTGGATTTTGCATCACTCTCACCACGTGAGTTTTTTGATATGCTTGTTGAAAAAACTAACTGTAAGGTGCTTGTAGTGGGGGAAAATTACTTTTTCGGCAAGGATAAGGCTGGAGATTTCCGCACACTCCAGCGCTTTGGCGAGGAAAAGGGCATACTGGTTATTGCCATACCGCCTATTAAGGTTGGCGGAGAGAGAGTCAGCAGCAGTCGTGTAAGGGAGCTCATAAGAAATGCACAAATGCAGGAGGTAATTAAGCTGCTTGACAAGCCATATTTTGTTATAGGCAGGGTTGCCGACGGTGAAAAGAGGGGCAGGAAGATGGACTTTCCTACGATTAATGTCATCACCTCTCCCGATAAGCTGCTTCCGCCAAACGGCGTTTATCTTACAAGGGTAGCCCTTGACGGCAGACTTTATACAAGTATGACAAATGTTGGTGTATGCCCTACCTTTGCAGGCAATGAAGTGCGTGTTGAAACCAATATTTTTGATTTTGACGAGGTTATATACGGTGCCGACGTTATGATTTGCTTTTATAAATGGCTCAGGGGAGAAAGAGGCTTTGCCTCCGCAGCAGAGCTGAAAGCACAGCTTGAAAAGGATAAAAGGCTCGCTATGGAGCTTAGCACCGATATAAAGGATATGGAATACAGCTTTAAGGCTAATATTTATTGATATATAAAAGGAGCTGCTGCATTAATTTGCAGCAGTTTTCTTTATTTTAATATGACATACAAATTAATGTTTAGGGGAGTAACGCTGCTGTCGCAGCTACACCTCATCAGTCAGCTAAAGCTGACAGCTTCCCCTGAGGGGAAGCCTTAGTTACCTGCACATTTAAAGCCTTCCCCTCAGGGGAAGGGGGACCACGTCAGTGGTGGATGAGGTGTAGGCACACAGTGCCGTTATTACCTAAACTCTAATTTACCCTTCTAATAATACTTACTAAATGTAACATCTCCAATTTTTATATGTAATATATGGGATGGTGCATATTTTTACCGCCACCCCATATTCGGTTATCTGTTTCTTGTACCGTCAGTGCCGTTTCCGCCAAAAAGGTCACCAATGCCGTTTGCAATAGAGCCTGCGGCATTGCCTACGCCCTGACCTAAGTCCTCTGCTGCATTGCCTACATCATTAGCCGCATTGCCAATATTATTTCCGACTGTTCCGTCTGTACCGTTAGTTCCATTTGTACCGTTAGTTCCGTTTGTACCGTTGGTGTTGTTTCCGTAATTATCGGTATAGACCTCACTGCCTGTCATATTGTTATCGGTTAAGCTGCTTGTAGGCTCATCTGCATAGTAGCTGCTTGTTACCTCTGTGCCGTTATTTGTACCGTTGTTTGTGCCGGTATTTGTGTTTCCGTTATTGTTAGTGCCGCAGGCGGTAAGCATTGCCGCAGCAAGCACAGCAGTAATTAATTTTGCTTTCATTGCAATCCTCCTTATTGATTTGATTACAGATTTAATATGTGCAGAATTTACAAATTTATAATTGATAATATATGGTTAATGTTTTATAATTAATTTAATAAAAAAATTAAAGGGATGTGATTTTATGAGAAAATGCGGTATTTTATTACACCCCACCTCACTGCCAGGCAGATACGGCATAGGTGATTTAGGTAAGTCCGCTTATGATTTTGTTGACTTTCTTGCCTCGGCAGGACAAAGCCTGTGGCAGATTTTACCTTTGGGGCATACGGGCTTTGGCGACTCACCATACCAGAGCTTTTCGGCATTTGCAGGCAATCCGCTGATGATAAGCCCCGATTTACTCTGTGAGGACGGACTTTTAAGTGATGACGATTTACGCAATACACCAGCCTTTGACGCTGAAAAGGTGGATTTTGGTGCAGTACAGCAGTTTAAAAACACGCTTTTTAAAAAGGCTTACGAAACCTTTAAGCTGATTACAGACAAAAAGGCATACAAGAGCTTTTGCCGTAAAAATGCGTTCTGGCTTAATGACTATGCACTTTTTATGTCGCTTAAAAATTATTTTATAGATAAGCGTAAATTTGAGTACGAAAGCAGGGAGTATAAGGCATACTACAAACAGACCGTCAAAAGCATGGACGAAAATGCCATTAAGGACTGCTATTACGGTGCCTGCTGGAACTCCTTTCCCGAGGAGCTTAAAAACCGCAGTGAAAGCGAGCTTAAAAAGTATACAAGGCTTTTAAAGGACGAGGTTGAATATTATAAATTTATACAGTATCTTTTCTTCTCACAGTGGGATAAGCTGAAAACCTACGCAAGCGAAAACGGCGTTGAAATTATAGGCGACATACCTATTTTTGTTGCGGCAGACAGTGCCGACACATGGGCGCACAGGGAGCTGTTCCATATTAATGAAAAGGGCTTTCCTACTGAAGTTGCAGGTGTTCCGCCCGATTATTTCTGTGCTGACGGACAGCTTTGGGGCAACCCCCTCTACAACTGGAAAACACATAAGGAAACAGGCTACGATTGGTGGATTAAGCGTGTTGAAAGCGTTTTAAAGCTTGTAGATATAGTACGTATTGACCATTTAAGGGCATTTGAAAGCTAATGGTCAATTCCCTAAAGCTCAAAGACTGCCGTTAAGGGCAAGTGGAAAAAAGGTCCGCAGGACGAGCTGTTTAAGGCGATAAAAGACAAGCTCGGCACATTGAGCATTATTGCCGAGGATTTGGGCGACCTTAACGAAGAGGTACATATACTGCGTGATAAGCTGGGTCTGCCTGGTATGAAGATTTTACAGTTTGCCTTTGACAACGAGGGCAACGAGTATCTGCCGCACAACTACACAAACGACAACTTTGTTGTATATACAGGCACACACGACAACGATACAACAAAAGGCTGGTATGACAGCACCAACGAGCAGTGCAGGGATTATGCAAGGCGTTTAATGGGCGTATCAGGCGAGGATATAAGCTGGGATTTAATTAAGCTTGCAATTTCATCAAGTGCAAAATACTGCATTATTCCTCTGCAGGATGTACTCTGCCTTGACAGCAGCGCACGTATGAACACACCCGGTGTTGCAGACGGAAACTGGCAGTTCCGTTTTAAAGAGGGTGCACTTGGCAAAGAACAGGCAGACGGACTTAAATACCTGTGCAGGCTGTATAACAGACATTAAAAATAAAAAATAACGGACAGTGCATTTATGCCTATCCGTTATTTTTTTGCTTATTTAGTGAGCAGCATTCTGTCATTATCAAAAACCTTATTACGTTTAAGAGAGTACATATTAAGCACATCATCAAGCGACATACCCTCTCTCTGCTCACCGCTTACATCAAGTATAATACTGCCCTCGTCCATCATAATTGTACGGCTGCCCGTAACAAGCGCCGAGGAAAGATTATGCGTAATCATAAGTGTTGTAAGGTTATTTTTATGTACAATATTGTTTGTAATTTCCATTACCTTTTCAGCAGTTGCAGGGTCAAGCGCCGCCGTATGCTCATCAAGCAGCAGCAGCTTTGGCGGTACAAACGTACACATAAGCAGTGTAACCACCTGCCTTTGTCCGCCCGAAAGCAGACCCACCTTTGTTTTCATTCTGTCCTCCAGACCCATACCAAACTCGCTTAATGCCTGTGCAAACATTTCCCTGTCCTTTTTGGTAACGGCAAATGCAAGGCGACCCTTGCGTGCTCGTGCATAGGCAAGAGCGATATTTTCCTCAATGGTAAGGTTAGGTGCGGTACCCTTCATAGGGTCCTGAAAAACCCTGCCTATATATGCCGCCCTTTTATACTCTGGCACAAAGCTTATATCCTTGCCGTCAAGCACAACCTGTCCGCTGTCGAGCCAGAAGCTGCCGCAGATTGCATTAAACATGGTTGACTTACCTGCACCGTTTGAGCCTACAACAGTTACATAATCACCGCTTTTAAGCGTAAGGTTAAGGTTATTAAGTGCAGTATGCTCATTGGGAGTACCCTTTGAAAAGACCTTGACTGCGTTTTTAATTTCCAGCATTTTTAAGAGCCTCCCTTTTTATTTTACTGCGCTCCAGATGATATTTAATTGTAGGCAGCGAAAGCGCAACCGCAACAATAATTGCAGATACCAGCTTAAGCAGGAATGCAGGGAATATGCTTGAATTAATTGCGGCGGCAATAATAAACCTGTATACAATACTGCCTAAAAGCGCCGAAATAAAACCAGCCGTAACACCACGTCTGCCAACAAAAGCCTCGCCTATAATAACCGACGCAAGACCCACAACCAGTATGCCCACGCCCGAATTTATATCCGCAAAGCCCTGATACTGTGCAAGCAGACCGCCCGAAAGGGCAATAAGCGCATTACTTAACGCAAGTGCAAGTATTTTTGTTGCGTCAACATTAATTGAGGAGGCACTGACCATATCCTCGTTATCACCCGTTGCACGTATGCAAAGACCAATCTGTGTTTTAAAAAATATTATAACAAGCGCAAGCACCGCAAGGCATATCACAACAGCTACAATCAGCTTTGCGCTGTCCTGCGAAAGTGCCATGCTGTTTTGTATCAGCTTAAATACGGTATCACTGCCTATAAGCGATACATTTGAGCTTTTGTTCATAACAAGCAGATTAATGGAGTATAAGCCGCTCATTGTAAGTATGCCCGCCAGTACGGGGTGCACACGCAGCTTGGTCTGTATAACGCCCGTAACGGCACCTGCCGTAAGCCCTGCCGCCAGAGCTACAAAAAGTGCGGCAACAGGGTGTCCTGCCATTGTTACAACAGCAGACGATGCCAGACCAAAGGTAAAGCTGCCCTCTGCGGTAAGGTCGGGTATATTTAAAATTCTGAAGCTGATATAAATTCCCAGTGCAAGCAAAGCATATATAAAGCCCTGCTGCAGGGAGCCAAATACAAGCAGCATATAAACACCTCCGCTACGGTATTACTGTGCGTCCTCTACAAACTGAATGTCAGTTCTGTCTGCAAGGTCAACACCAATAGCCTGTGCCGTTGTTTTGTTTACGATAGTGTTTGACGCAGGCACAACCTCTGCGGGCACCTCGGAAACAGCCTTGCCCTCAAGTATTTCAACAGCCTTGTCGGCAGATATTGCACCAATCTCCTTATCACTTACGGCTATCGTTGCAAACGCACCGCTGTCAACCATAACTGCAGAGCTGCCATATACAGGTATTTTGTTTTCCCTTGCAATCTCGGTTACCATGCTCATAGCGTCCTGAATAACGCTGTCGTTTGGTACAAATATGGCGTCAACCTTGCCTACAAGTGACTGTGCTGCCTGCTGTACCTCTGATGAATTTGTTACAACCGCCTCAGTATAGCCGATACCCTTGCCGTCAAGATATTCCTTTGCGTCCTTAACGGTGTTTACGGAGTTTACCTCGCTTGTGTTATATAAAATACCGTAGTTCGTTTTGCCAGGTGTAAGCTCATCAGAAAGAGCAAATATATCGCCTACGGGGATTGCGTTTGATGTACCTGTTGCATTTTTATCGGGTGCAGCGTCCATATCGCTTATAACACCTGCCGCTACAGGGTTTGATACCGCAACAAAAACTACGGGAATACCGCTTTCAAGGTTTACCATTGCCTGTGTTGCAGGTGTGGCTATTGTACAAACCAAATCCATACCGTTGCTTACCATGCTCTGGCAGATAGTATTAAGGTTTGTTGCATCACCCTGTGCGGTTTCATAAACAATCTCACACTTATCCTCTGTATAGCCCTTTGCCTGAAGCTCCTCAATAAAGCCCTCACGCATATCATTAAATGCACCGTTTTCAACCATCTGGATAA
>CABUWB010000122.1 GCA_902495025.1 uncultured Eubacteriales bacterium | reverse complement strand
TTTAGCAGAGTCACATCAACAACCTAACATTCGTAGGGGCGGCAACCTGCCGCCCGTCAACCATTGCAACATGTTCAACATTCGGGCGGATATGGAATCCGCCCCTACAAGTTAATTACAACGTTAATTGATTTTTTGCAAAATTTAGCTTATATGCAGTATATTTAAACAAACCAACACCTAATTTGAATGCGTTGAAAAAATGATATTATGGGTTACGTAGGGGCGGATTCCATATCCGCCCTAATTTTAGCATATTATAATTACTAACGGGCGGCAGATTGCCGCCCCTACAATTTCAAATGTGGGTTTGTTAATTATGTCCGCTAAACTCTAATTTTACAAAAAAAAGCTGCCGCACATAAGCTGCGGCAGCATATTTCACATTATCAAACCGTTATCCGTCTTTTCACTCCATACCTCTGTGCAACATACATATTAAAATCGCCGCCGACAACAGCGCCGGTTTCCTCAATAGCCGCCTTAACGGTTTCAAAGGCGAGCATAGGTGTATTATTTTCGCTGCTGAGGTGTCCGAGAAAGACATATTTAAGGGTACTGTTAAGCACGTCCTTAAGCATAATACCGCAGTTTTCGTTACTGAGGTGTCCAAAGTCGCTTAAAACCCTTTGTTTCAGATTATATGGATACGGTCCCATTTTAAGCATATCAACATCGTGATTGCTCTCAATAAGCAGCACCGTACTGTCCTTAATACTCTCCCTTACCTCGTCCGTAATATGGCCAATATCGGTAGCGACGGTAATTTTATGCTTTCCGTCGGAGATACAGTAGCCTACTGGCTGTGCGGCATCATGCGGAATGTCAAAGGGAGTAATGCACAAATCGTTTATAATAAGCGTTTCGCCGCTATAGAGAGGATTTTTGTTTGCGGGCTTGAATTTACCCACCTTTTCGGGCATTTTAGCCCATGTACCCTCGGTAGCGTAAACGGGTATATCGTAGCGCCTTGACATAATGCCCACGCCGTCAACATGGTCGTTATGCTCATGCGTAACAAGCATTGCGTCAATATCGTAGCCTGTGAGAGAAAGCTCGCCAAGCCCAGCCTCTATACGCTTGCCGCTTAGACCTGCGTCAATCAGCAGTCTTGTGTGGTTTGAGGCGACATAGATACAGTTGCCGCTGCTGCCGCTGGCGATTGTCGCAAACTCCAGCCTCATTTATCATCACCCGATTTAAGCCTTATCCTTTCAATATCGGCGCCTATGGAGCGCAGCTTAAACTCTATCTTTTCATAGCCCCTGTCGATATACTTGACATTGCCTATGCGTGTTTCACCCTTAGCGGCAAGCCCTGCAATTACAAGCGCAGCACCTGCACGCAAATCAGTTGCGTTTACCTCGTTGCCGACAAAGCTTTCAACGCCGTTTATGGTCGCAACCCTGCCGTCTATTGAAATATCACAGCCGAGCCTGCGGAGCTGATTTACATACTGAAAGCGATTTTCCCACACGTTTTCGGTAAGGGTGCTTGTACCCTTTGCCTTTGCAAGCAGTGCCGACATCTGTGGCTGCAAATCCGTAGGAAAGCCCGGGTAGGTCATTGTTTTTACGTTGGCTGCCCTGAGGTTGCCGTCCGAAATAACCTCGATATAGTCATCACCCTCAACAATTTTACAGCCCATTTCCTCCAGCTTTGCAGAAAGAGAGTCCATGTGCTTGGGGATAATGTTTTTAACAGTAACATCACCGCCGCAGATAGCAGCGGCAATCATATATGTACCAGCCTCAATCTGGTCGGGAATAATCATATATCTGGCGCTTGAAAGCTGCTCCACACCCTGTATTTTAATTACATCGGTGCCTGCGCCCCTTATTTTTGCGCCCATCATGTTAAGGAAGTTTGCCGTATCTACAATGTGCGGCTCCTTTGCGGCATTTTCAATAACGGTAGTACCCTCTGCCATGCTTGCGGCAATCATAAGGTTGATTGTAGCACCCACCGACGCCGTATCAAGGAAGATGTTTGCGCCATGCAGCCTTTCAGCACAGAGGTAAATAACCTCGCCGTTTTCCTCCTCCACAATTTCAGCACCCATGGCACGAAAGCCCTTAAGGTGCAGATTAATTGGTCTTGACCCGAAATTACAGCCGCCCGGCAGAGCGACCCTCGCCTTTTTAAAGCGGCCGAGCAGTGCACCCATTAAGTAGTAGGACGCCCTTATTTTGCGTACGGACTCCCCCGTAGCCTCCCACGAATTGATGTTGGTGGCATCAATTTTAAGGGTCTGCTCATCGATAAACTCACAAACAGCGCCCAGTGAATGAAGAGTTTTTACAAGGCTTGTAACATCTTCAATACAGGGCAGATTTTCTATTATGGAAACACCCTTGGACATAATAGCCGCAGGTATAATTGCAACAACTGCGTTTTTAGCGCCGCTTATGGGTATTTCACCCTTCAGCCTGCGCTGACCACGTATAACTAACTGCTCCATTAAACTCCAGCACCTCTCAAGCTTACTATCAATCATTAATCATTACGTTATTATATCATTAAAAAAGCAAGTTTAAAAGACTTTTATTGAAAATTTTTAAAAAATATTAATATTTCCTTAAAATGGCAGATATAATATTTTCAATACCGCAAATCCCTATTGACTTGCTAGGGAATATAGGATATACTTATAGTACGAATAACGAGGAAAGGTGATTGATATGAAAATTTCTACTAAGGGCAGATATGCTTTAAGACTTATGCTTGACCTTGCCATGCAGGATAACGGCGAGTATATTCCCCTCAAGCAGGTTGGCGCAAGGCAGGACGTATCATTAAAATATCTTGAACAGATTATAAACACGCTTGTAAAGGCGGGTTATGTTAAGGGCGTGCGTGGCTCCAGGGGTGGTTATAAGCTTGCTTCTCCGCCTGAAAGCTATACCGTTGGTATGATTTTGCGCCTTACCGAGGGCAACCTTGCACCTGTTGCATGTCTGGAGGACGAGGTTAATACCTGTCCACGCTGCGGCGAGTGTATGACTTTGCCTGTATGGAAAAAGCTCGGCGACGCAATTAATCAGGTGGTGGATAATATTACCCTTGCTGATATAATTGCACAGCATGATACGGGGGACGATTATGTCATTTAAGGCTTGACACAGGTCAGGTCTTTTTGATATACTCATGTCATCAAATATTTTTGATGTGAGGTGAGCGCTGTGGAAAAGAACTTTAAAGCACAGGCTTTAATGTTTAAAGCCTTGGCAGATGAAAAGCGCCTTGCAATACTTAACGAGCTTAAAAGCGGTGAAAAATGCGCCTGTTATTTTATAGATAACTTTGGTATGGGGCAGTCTGCCGTATCCTATCACATGAAAATTTTGTGCGACTGCGGCATTGTTGAAAGCAGGCAGGAGTGGAAATGGACATACTACCGCCTTAACAGCGAGGGCGGCAAAAGGCTTATACAGCTTGTTGAGGAGCTTACAACACAGATAACGGAGGATTAAACCGTCTTAAAGGGCGGTTTTATTCGCTGTATAACATCAAAATATTTTGATTTGATATGAAAGGAGTTTTATTATGAAAAACGTATGGCTTTTTATCCAGAACGAAATACTTGGTATGCAGTGGCTAAACCGCCTTACAGGCAGTCTGCTTGCCGCATTGGGGCTTGATACAAAATCTCCCGTAGGCGGCAGTATACATTTTTTTATTTACGACACAATTAAAATTACAGTGCTGCTTTTTATACTTATTTTTACCATATCCTATATACAAACCTATTTCTCTGCCGAAAGGAGCAGGCGCATACTAGGGCGTTTTAAGGGTATAGGCGCAAACATAGCCGCTGCCCTGCTGGGTACTGTAACGCCGTTCTGCTCCTGCTCGTCAATACCTATATTTATAGGCTTTACAAGTGCAGGTCTGCCGTTTGGGGTAACGCTAGCGTTTCTTATATCCTCGCCTATGGTTGACCTTGGCTCGCTTGTGCTGCTTACAAGCATTTTTGGCGTAAAAATTGCCGTACTGTATGTTATTATGGGTCTGATAATAGCGGTTGCAGGCAGTCTGCTTATGCAAAAGCTGAAGCTGGAGAATTATGTTGAGGACCTTACAAAGCAGGGTGGAGCCTGTCCCGATTTTACCTTTAATACCAAAAGGGAGAGGGCGGCAGATGCATGGGAGTCCGTTACGTACACGTATAAAAAGGTATTTCCTTATTTAATTGCAGGTGTGGCGGTGGGTGCATTTATCCATAACTGGATACCTGCGGAGCTTGTTTCAGCTCTGCTTGGTGATGATAATCCGTTTGGCGTGATAATTGCCGCCGCTGTGGGCGTGCCTATGTATGCCGATATTTTCGGTACAATACCTGTTGCCGAGGCTCTGCTTGCAAAGGGCAGCCGCCTTGGTGTGGTGCTTGCGTTTATGATGAGCGTTACAACGCTGTCCCTGCCCTCGCTTATTATGCTGAGGAAGGCTGTCAAGCCACGTATTTTAATTATATTTACAGCTATATGTACCTGCGGTATAATAGCGGTAGGTTACTTTTTTAATGTTATTGAAAAATTTATTATGTAAAGGAGAAATTTTATGGATAAACCAAAGGTGGCTTTTATTTGTGTGCATAACTCATGCAGAAGCCAGATTGCCGAGGCGCTTGGAAAGCATATTGCAGCTGACGTGTTTGAAAGCTATTCAGCAGGTACACAGGTAAAGCCGCATATAAACAGCGACGCTGTCCGCATTATGAAGGAGCTTTACGGGATAGATATGGAAAGGGAGCAGTATAGTAAGCTGCTTGCCGATATTCCCTCGCCCGACGTTGTAATAACCATGGGCTGTAATGTTGTCTGCCCTGTTATGCCCTGTAAGCTGCGTGAGGACTGGGGACTTGATGACCCTACGGGCAAAAGCGATGAGGAATTTATAAAAACAATAAGGCTGATTGAAAGTAAAATTATTGAACTTAAAAATAGGCTGAAATGAAAACTGAAAAATTTATGTTAAAATCTCCAAAAATTTTTATTTTTGGAGATTTTTTTGCCTTTTAAAGGTCTGGCGTTAATTGGTGGTTTTTGCAGCATTTGGATTGTATTTGTTATATATATGTGTTATAATTTATTTAATAGTATTTAATTTTCCAAGTGAAATAAAAAGAAAGGATGTGTTACTAATGTATGTCAGTAATAAAAAGCTGATAATATTGCTGCTTATTATAGTTATCAGCTCTGTTATTCTTTAAAACGTGAAAAACTTTTTTATAATTAAAGGAGGTACTTATTTCAGATATGATAAAAAATAAATGATTTTGGAATAATTAATGAATATGGAGGTATAATACTTACTATTTGCTTAAGGATGATATTAAGTGTTAGATTAAGTAAATAGACATGTATAAATAATGATATGAGCGAAATGAAATTTAAAGAAAAGAAATACAAATGTCCCTGTTGCGGAAATTATACTTTAGATGTGATGGAAGGGCATGACACGCCTTTTTTTGAAATATGTGAGGTTTGCGGTTGGATGTATGATGAATTCAATCTAAAATATCCAGATAAAGTAGGAGGAAATCATGTTAGCTTGAATGAGGCTAAAGAAAATTATAAAAAAATAGGCAAGAAGCGGAAAGATATAGATTTTTGTAGACCTCCGTTTGATAGTGAACTTCCTGAAAACAATGGTGAATGACTTTAGCGGGGCTGTCCCACTGCAAAATAATATATTTTGCGGCAATGATATTAGCTGTACAATAATTTTGGGCGCAGGACAGCATTTCAGATGAAAACTACCAAAACCGCACGCTGCACCGCACGCTAAAAAGCGCCGCAAAGCCGCTTAATAAGTGACACCGCACGCTCGCACGCTAAAACGTGAAAAACTTTTATTTTGTAATTTTTTTTAAATTTTGCATTTTTGCAGGCTTTTATTTTATATAATTTTGACAGGGAGTAAGCCTGTTAAAATTAAGTGGAGCTTTATTGTTTAAAGGCATTATTCAAGGGTAAAATTTTAGCAGAGGATAGGTAAATTAGAGTTTAGCAGTGTAATATTAACAACCTAAAATGTAAATCGATAACGTATGGATTTACTGTAGGGGCGGCAATTTGCCGCCCGTCAACCATTGTGCATTGTTCTACATGCGGGCGGATATGGAATCCGCCCCTACAAGTTAATTACAACGTTAATTGATTTTTTGGTAAAATTTAGCTTATATGCAGGATATT
>CABUWB010000121.1 GCA_902495025.1 uncultured Eubacteriales bacterium | reverse complement strand
TCAAGGTTCTATCTTGACCTTATGGACCTTGATATGAGTACGGCTATTGCACTTGTACACAGCCGTTTCTCAACCAATACCTTCCCAAGCTGGGAAAGAGCGCATCCTAACCGCTTCATTATCCACAACGGCGAGATTAACACCATTCGTGGTAATGTAAACTGGACAAATGCAAGAGAAAAAATATTTGAAACCGATAAATTCGGCGACGATATTAAAAAGATTTATCCCGTAATCAATGAGGACGGCTCTGACTCTGCTATGCTTGATAACTACCTGCACATGCTCACCCTTGCAGGCTTCTCACTGTCACAGGCTGTTATGATGGCAGTACCCGAGCCTTGGGAAAACGACGAGAGCATGGACGAGAGCAAGCGTGCTTTCTATGAGTACAACTCAACAAACGGCGAGCCTTGGGACGGCCCTGCAGCTATCGGCTTTACAGACGGCGAGCTTGTAGGTGCTACACTTGACCGTAACGGTCTGCGTCCTGCACGTTACTATGTAACAACCGATGATATGGTTGTACTTTCATCAGAGGTTGGTGTGCTCAACATCAAGCCTGAACACATTGTATCAAAGAACAGGCTTGAACCGGGCAAAATGCTCCTTATTGATACTAAGGCAGGCAAGATTATCTCCGATGAGGAAATTAAATCGACAATTGCCGCACAGCACCCATATAAGCAGTGGCTTGAAGAAAACCTTGTCAATATTGATGATGTTAAAACAGGCGCAAAGGCTGCACAGTGGTCTGACCTTGCAGATGAAATAAGGGAGTCAATGCAACAGCACCCATACGGTGAAATCTGGATGAACCGCCTTATTGAGCTTGAAAACCTTTTTGTTAATAAGGAAAATGATTTTAACAGCAAGGTACCTCTTTTAACAAGGCAGAAAGCATTTGGCTACACATGGGAGGACCTTGACACCACCCTTAAAAACATTGTTGAAACAGGCGAGGACCCAATCGGCGCCATGGGTATTGATACACCTATTGCCGTACTGTCGGAAAAGCCACAGCTTCTTTACAACTACTTCAAGCAGTTATTTGCACAGGTAACAAACCCACCTATTGATGCAATAAGGGAGCAGGTTGTTACAAGTACAATAACTTACCTTGGCGGTGAAAGAAATATCCTCAACCCACAGGGCAAAAACTGCCACAGAATAAGAAGCAACTCACCTATCCTTACAAACGAGGAGCTTAATAAAATAAAGACAATAGATATGCCGGGCTTTAAGTCGGTTACAATACCCATGCTTTATAACATAAATGAAAAGGGCGGCTTAAAGAGTGCTATGGAAAACCTCTTTGAGGCGGCAAACATTGCAATTGACAACAATTATAACATTCTTATCCTTTCTGATAAGGGCGTTGACGAAAACAAGTGCGCTATCCCTGCACTGCTTGCAGGCGCAGGTCTGCACCACCACTTAATACGTATGGGTACACGTATGAAGGTAAGTATTGTGCTTGAAACAGGCGAGCCAAGAGAGGTACACCACTTTGCCGTTCTGCTCGGCTATGGTGTAAATGCGGTTAATCCTTACCTTGCTTACGAAACCATTACCGATATGGCAAATAATGAGTATGTTTCAAAGCCAGCAGATGAGGCTGTTGAAATTTACCGTCATGCAGTAACTAAGGGCATTGTCAAGATTATGTCCAAGATGGGTATATCAACTATACAGAGTTATATGGGCGCACAGATTTTTGAGGCACTGGGTATTAACGAGGCTGTTGTTGACAAGTACTTTACAGGCACAGTTACACGTATTGGCGGCATCGGCTTACAGCAGAGTGCACAGGAGTCTAAAATGCGCCATGATAAAGCATTTGACCCACTTCTGCAAAATGATGCACTTGAAACAGGCGGCGACTATAAGTGGAGAAAAGACGGCGAGTACCACATGTATAACCCTCGCTCAATCTATCTGCTCCAGAAGGCTTGTCGTGAAGGCGATTACAAGCTTTTCAAGCAGTATACACACCTTATGGACGATACAACGGAAAAACTGTGTACCATAAGAGGTCTGCTTGATATACGTACTGTTGACAAGCCAATTAATATTGACGAGGTTGAAAGCGTTGAGTCAATTGTTAAGCGTTTCAAAACAGGCGCAATGAGCTACGGCTCAATCTCAAAAGAGGCTCACGAGTGTATGGCTATTGCCATGAACAGACTTGGCGGTAAGTCAAACACAGGTGAAGGCGGCGAGGAGGAGGAGCGTTTCACTCCCGATGCAAACGGTGATTCACGCTGTTCTGCAATCAAGCAGGTTGCATCAGGCCGCTTTGGTGTTACAATCAACTATTTACAGAATGCAATTGAAATACAGATAAAAATGGCACAGGGTGCTAAGCCCGGCGAGGGCGGTCATCTTCCCGGCAAAAAGGTTTATCCATGGATTGCAAAGGCAAGACATTCAACACCGGGTGTAAGCCTTATTTCACCACCACCTCACCACGATATTTACTCGATTGAGGATTTGGCACAGCTTATTCATGACCTGAAAAACGCAAACAGAAATGCACGTATTTCCGTTAAGCTTGTTTCCGAGGCAGGCGTAGGTACTATCGCAGTAGGTGTTGCAAAGGGACGTGCAGACGTTATCCTTATAAGCGGCTATGACGGCGGTACAGGTGCTGCACCTCGCACATCAACACGTCATGCAGGTCTGCCATGGGAGCTTGGTGTTGCCGAAACACATCAGGCACTGCTTATGAACAACCTGCGCAACAGGGTTGTAATTGAAACCGACGGTAAGCTTTTAACAGGTAGGGATTTAGCTGTTGCCTGTCTTTTAGGCGCAGAGGAATTCGGCTTTGCAACAGGTCCGCTTATTACAATGGGCTGTGTAATGATGAGAGTTTGTAACCTTGATACCTGTCCTGTTGGTGTTGCCACACAGAACCCTGAGCTTCGTGCTAAGTTTATGGGTAAGCCAGAATATGTTGAAAACTTTATGCGCTTTATTGCACAGGATTTACGTGAATGGATGGCTAAAATCGGCGTAAAGACAATAAATGAAATGATTGGTCATGTTGAAAAGCTGACACCTAAGAAATTAGACCACTGGAAGGCTAAGGACGTGGATTTGACAAGCGTGCTTTATCAGCCTAAGATTTGTTCAAACGACTCCGAGCGTTACTTCAACGTTCAGCAGGACCACGAGCTTGAAAAGTGCCTTGATGTAAATGCACTTGTTCGTCTTTGCACACCTGCTATTAAGTCTGGTAAGGAAATTTCCGCATCACTTGCAATAGGTAATGTTGATAGAGTTTGCGGTACAATCCTTTCGGGCGAAATCACAAAGAAATACGGTGCAAAGGGTCTGCCCGACGATACAATCAATTTAAGCTTTGTAGGCTCGGCAGGTCAGAGCTTTGGTGCATTCCAGACTCATGGTGTTACAATGCGCCTTGAGGGTGACTCAAACGACTATATCGGCAAGGGTCTTTCGGGCGGTAAGATTATTGTTGTACCACCTAAAAAGGCTAAGTATGTTGCTGAGGACAACGTAATTATAGGTAACGTTGCATTCTACGGCGCTATTGAAGGCGAGGCATACATTGACGGTATGGCAGGCGAGCGTTTCTGTGTAAGAAACTCGGGTATCACCGCTGTTGTTGACAGTGTAGGTCAGCATGGCTGCGAGTATATGACAGGCGGACGTGTTGCAGTACTCGGCAAGACAGGCAGAAACTTTGCTGCGGGTATGTCGGGCGGTGTCGCTTATGTATACAACTACGGCGGCGATTTTGAAACACGCTGCAACAAGGGTCTTGTGCTTATTGAGGAATTAAGCAATGCAGAGGATATTGCAGAGCTTAAAACAATGGTTGAAAATCACCTTAAATACACAGGCTCCAAGAGAGCTAAGGAGCTGCTTGACAACTGGGATAATGAGGTACACAATTTCCTTAAGGTAATACCAAGAGCATATAAGGAAATGATTGAGGAAATCAAGAAATGCAAGGAATCTGGCATGAATGATGAAGATGCAGTAATGGACGCATTTTTGGTTGTAAGCAAAAACACAACCTTTAAAAGACCGGAAAGGAGTGCTGTAAATGGGTAAGCCAACAGGTTTTTTGGAATATAACAGAGCACTTCCACAGGACAGAGCGCCTGAGGAACGTATAAAGGACTGGAATGAGTTTCACACCCATTTCACAGATGAGGAAAGTTTAAGACAGCAGGGCGCACGCTGTATGAACTGCGGCGTTGCCTTCTGTCATACAGGACTGCCGCTTGAGGGCGGCTGTCCTTTGGGCAACCTTATCCCCGAGTGGAACGACCTTGTATACCATGGCAAATATGAGGAGGCTTACAAGCGTCTTTCAAAGACAAGCAACTTCCCTGAGTTTACGGGTCGTGTTTGTCCCGCACTTTGTGAGGGCTCATGTACACTGGGTATGCACGAGCCATCTGTTACCACAAAAAATATTGAGGTACACATAATTGATAAGATGTTTGAGCAGGGCAAGGTTGTGCCACGCATACCTAAAAAGTCAACCGAAAAGCGTGTTGCCGTAATCGGTTCAGGCCCAAGCGGTCTTGCCTGTGCAGATATTTTAAACCAGCTCGGTCATAAGGTAACCGTATTTGAAAGGAGCGACCGTATAGGCGGTCTGCTTATGTATGGCATACCTAATATGAAGCTTGACAAAAAGGTTGTACAGCGCAGAGTTGACATACTTGAAAAAGAGGGTATCACCTTTGTTACAAATACTGAAATAGGCAAAAACTACCCTGCCGCTAAAATTATAAACGAGTTTGATGCGGTTGTGCTTTGCTGCGGTGCTACAAAGCCAAGAGATTTACAGGCAGAGGGCAGGGACTGCAACGGTATTTACTTTGCTGTTGATTTCCTTAAAGCAAATACAAAGAGCCTGCTTGACTCCAACCATCAGGATAGGAACTATATTTCCGCAGAGGGTAAGGACGTTATCATTATCGGCGGCGGCGATACAGGTACTGACTGTGTGGGTACATCTATCCGTCATGGCTGCAAGAGCGTAAACCAAATTGAGATTATGCCCGAGCTGCCTGAGGAACGTACAGCAGCTAACCACTGGCCACAGTGGCCACGCCTTAAAAAGGTTGACTACGGTCAGGAGGAGGCAATTTACCTTTATGGTAAAGACCCACGCAACTACCTCACCACCGTTACCAAAATTGTAGGCGATGACAACAACAACATTAAAGAGGTACACACTGTTAATGTTGAGTGGAAAAACGAAAACGGCAGAATGATTCCCGTTCCTGTAGAGGGCAGCGAAAAGGTATGGCCCTGCCAGCTTTTACTTATCGCTATGGGCTTTACAGGCCCTGAGGATACACTTATCAAGCAGTTCTCACTTGCAACCGATGCAAGGGGAAATGTTAAGGCTGATGAGGGCAAGTATGCCACAAGCCTTAAGGGTGTATTTGCCGCAGGTGATATGCGTCGTGGACAGAGCCTTGTTGTATGGGCTATCCATGAGGGCAGAGAGGCTGCAAAGGCTGTTGACGAATATTTAAGCAACAGATAATTTAATATAATTTATAATTAAAAAGCTCCCTGTATGATTAATTCATATAAGGAGCTTTTTTAATATATCAAATACTAAAAAGGGACTGCCAAGCGGCAATCCCTTAAAATTATTTAGCATACTCGATAGCACGAGTTTCCCTAATGAGGTTTACTTTTATATTACCCGGATATTCAAGCTCTGCCTCAATCTTTTTGGCAATATCACGAGCGAGAATAGTCATCTGGTCATCGTTGACCTTTTCGGGTACTATCATAATTCGCAGTTCACGACCAGCCTGAATTGCGAATGACTTTTCAACACCATCAAATGAGTTTGAAATCGCCTCAAGCGATTCAAGCCTCTTTATATAGGACTCAAGGGTTTCACGTCTTGCACCCGGTCTTGCAGCCGAAATAGCATCTGCTGCCTGTACCAGCACCGCAATGATACTCTGTGGCTCAACATCACCATGATGTGCCTCAACAGCATTAATAATAAGCGGAGATTCGTGATACTTTTTACAAAGTGCAACACCAAGCTCAATATGAGAACCCTCAATATCGTGGTTAATTGACTTACCAATATCGTGCAGTAAGCCGGCACGTTTGGCAAGCGTTACATCAACACCCAGCTCGGCAGCCATAAGCCCGCAAAGCTGCGATACCTCAATTGAATGTCTTAAAACATTCTGTCCATAGCTTGTTCTGAACTTCATCTTACC
>CABUWB010000120.1 GCA_902495025.1 uncultured Eubacteriales bacterium | reverse complement strand
TTATATAATCGACCACAGGAAAGAGGCTGAGGAATTATCAATTAATACACAGCCTGCCGCAATAGATGCGTCAGCTCTGCCTGATAAAAAGACAATACAGCGCAAAATGATGGAGTTTGTCGGCATTGTAAGGCACAGGAACGAAATAAACGAAATTGTGAAATGGTTTGAGAGCTTTATGCCTGAGGGTGGCTTTGTCAGCGTTGATTATTCGGCTATGACAAACGAGCAGCTTGAAATTTACAATATGCTCACCACAGGCTGGCTTATTGCCATGGCTGCCAAGGAGCGTAAGGAAAGCATAGGCGCACACTACATAGTTGACTGAAAAGAGGCTTGTTTATGAACAGATTAGAGGCTAAAAAGAAAATTGAACAGTTTTTGCTTGAGGACGTGGGCAGCGGTGATTTGTCCACAGACCTTGTTTTTGATAAGGATACCTACGGCAGGGGAATTTTTACCGTAAAAGAGGACGGCATTATCTGCGGTCTTGATATGATTGCGCTCACATACGAGGCTTACGGCGACAGCAGCGTCGAGGTTAATCTGCTTAAAAATGAGGGCGACAGGGTTAAAAAGGGCGATAAAATTGCCGAGGTTTACGGCAGGGTGTCCACTCTCCTGCCCTGCGAGCGTATTGCGCTCAACCTTATGCAGCTTATGAGCGGTATTGCAACCAAAACCGACGAGTATGTCAGAACACTGGACGATGATACAATCAGACTTTGCGATACAAGAAAGACCTATCCCGGACTTAGAATGTTTGAAAAGTATGCTGTTACGGTAGGCGGCGGCTATAATCACCGCTATGCCCTCTATGACGGCGTTATGCTCAAGGATAACCATATTGCCTTTGCAGGCGGTATTGATAAGGCTGTTGCAAAGGTAAAGGCACAGCTTGGCCACATGGTTAAAATTGAGGTTGAAACCGAAACCGAGGAGCAGGTTAAGCAGGCGGTTGCCGCGGGTGCGGACGTTATTATGTTTGATAACCGCACACCACAGCAGATTAAGGAGCTGCAAAAGCTTGTGCCTACTCATATTATAACCGAGGCGTCGGGCGGTATAAGGCTTGATACTATCGCAACTTTTAAGGGCTGCGGTGTTAATTATATCTCCGTTGGCGCACTGACAAATGGCGTTAAACCGCTTGACATTAGCTTTAACAGTACAGAGGGCGTTAAGCCCGAGTGATATATACCAAAATATAAAGGGGAAATGTGTATGTTAAAAAAAATTTTTGCCTTTTTGGCAGCATTGTGTTTAGTGATAGGCTGTTTGCTTATATATAAGAATTTTTTTAATATGACAAATCCGTTTTTTGACACAGATGTATTGGAAAAAAACAAATATTATGGCACTATAATGCAGAATGATGAAATTATAGAGGAAGATTTTGCGATAAAGATTGAACGAGTGAGCGGTTATAATAATGGGTATATATATAAACTGGAGCTGAATAAAACGGATGAAATACAACAGGGAAATACAGACGACTTTTTACTGGGTTATTTCTATGTTTGTGAAAATAAAATTATAAAAATGAATGATGATTTGCAGGAAATTGCAACAGTTTGTCAAGAAGAAAGCATAAAGGATAATTTAAGCGAGGAAGAACTCGGTTGGCATTCATCTTTGCAATATAGCGGTGAAGAATGTAGTTATACATCATATAATAATCAGGTGGAAACAGGATTTTATGAGTCAATGATATGGAACAAGCAAGAGGGCTTAAAATATTATAGACGTGGATTTGGAGCAGGAGCTGATTCGGTTGAAATAAGTCTGCAATAATTAGTGGGGATTGTTTCCCTCAGACTATATAGGCGAGCAGTACTGCGGAGCAATACGACCTGTTTCTGCAAAATTGTATTTTAGCAATCGGACTTCTGCTGAATTTGTGAAACATTTTTTTAATCTTGACAAATATTGACACATATGATATTCTAGTAGAAACTCTTTGCACTGCATATAAATCTACAGTACAAACTGAGCAGACCGTGACAGAATGTCATGGAGTCGGGTCACACAAGTGACAGTGGAATTTTACATCCATGGGACAGTAGTTGCTAATACTGATTCGTGGGTGTTTTTTTATACTTATTTGCAAAAAAAGCAGTTTGTTTAAAACCCCCACATATATTGGTGCCATAGAGCTATCTAAATTATTGGAGGTAACTGATATGGAAACAAACAAAACAACAACAAGCAATAGCAATGCTGCAGAAACTGATTTTCAGAAGGTGGCAAACAGGGTGTCAATAATTACTATTATTGAAAATCTGGCACTGTCTGTTATTAAACTTCTGGCGGGAGTTATAGCAAATTCGGGTGCTATGATTAGTGACGCTATACATTCAGCATCTGATGTGTTTAGTACCGTTGTGGTTATAATTGGTATTAAATTGGCGTCAAAGCAGCCGGATAAAGAGCATCCTTATGGGCATGAACGCATGGAATGTGTTGCAGCTATTCTGCTTGCAATGGTGCTTTTTATGACGGGACTTGGAATTGCTGCTCAGGCGACAAAAAATATTTTAAACGGCGATTATAGTAACCTGCAAGTGCCCGGTGTTTTAGCATTAGCTGCGGCAATAGTATCAATTGCTGCCAAAGAGGGTATGTATTGGTATACAAGGCACTATGCAAAAAAACTTGATTCCAGCGCATTAATGGCAGATGCGTGGCACCATCGTTCGGATGCATTTTCTTCAATTGGAGCTTTAATAGGAATTGCGGGTGCAAGGCTTGGCTTCCCTGTTATGGATTCTGTTGCCAGCCTTGTGATTTTCTTGTTTATTGCAAAAGCAGCTTTTGAAATTTTTAAAGATGCTGTGGATAAGGTGGTTGACCATTCCTGTGATGAAGAAACAGAAAAGGTAATTTATGATTGTGTAATGAGTAATGAAAATGTACTTGGTATAGATTTGCTGCAAACACGTATATTTGGAAATAAGATTTATGTAGATGTGGAAATTCAGGCTGATGCCTCATACACATTGAGAGAGGCGCACGATATTGCAGAGGCTGTGCATGATGATATTGAACGGAATTTTCCAAAGGTAAAGCATATTATGGTACATGTAAATCCTGCAAATGAGTGAATTTAGTGGTGGATTGTCCTATGCAAAACAAAGATTTGCTTTAAATACAATCACATTATGTTAATATAAGGCAGGGACAAACTCCTGCCGACAAAAGGAGATAATATTATGAAATTAGGTTTTATAGGTGCGGGCAACATGGGCTCGGCAATTTTTAAGGGCTTTATTGCAAAGGGCAAGGTTAATAGCGGTGATGTTTACATAACAAGGCGCAACAAGGCGGCAATGGCAGCACAGGCGGCAGAGCTTAAAATCAATGCGTGCGACAGCTACAGTGATATTATCAAGGCTTGTGATGTGGTTTTTCTTGCCGTAAAGCCTATTATGTTTAAGGACGTTTTAAGTGCAATAAAGGCTGATATTAAGGCAAAAATGCCTCTTATAGTATCAATGGCGGCAGGCATATCCACAGCGGATATTGAGGATATGCTTGATGTAAAGGGCGTGCGTGTTGTGCGCATTATGCCAAATGTAAATGCGCAGGTTGCTATGTCGGTAACGGCTTACTGCGGCGGCAAAAATGCCACAGATGAGGATTTGTCGCTTGTAAAGGAGCTTTTTGACTCAATAGGCACTACGGCTTCGGTTGATGAAAAGCAGTTTGCAATCTTCACTGCAATAGCAGGCTGCTCACCTGCGTATGTATATATGTTTATAAACTCCCTTGCGGAGGGCGCTTTAAAGGCAGGCATGAACAAAAAACAGGCAATAGAGATTGCGGCAGGTGCGGTAATGGGCAGTGCAAAAATGGTGCTTGAAAGCAGTATGCACCCCGAGGTGCTTAACGATATGGTATGCTCACCGGGCGGCACTACAATAGAGGGCGTATGCACTTTAAAGGAGCAGGGCTTTGAAAGTGCTGTTATAAATGCGGTTACGCAGTCGATATGGAAGGACGCCCAGCTTAAAAAATAATGTGTTAAAACTGCGTATTGCTTTTTTCCTATAACGGTTATAGTTTTGCTTGCATTTTTATATGTATCTGTGTTATAATAACAAATTATAAAGGGCAAAAAATATAAAAAAATGGGGTGTTTAATATGCAGGAAGAATTTAGGGGTCAGGAGCATATTATAGGCAGTGCGGTTATGGACACTAACTACAACTTCACCATTGCTGATGAAGAAATTTATTCCTTCCTCGGCGACAAGGTAGTGCCGCTGTTTACAGCCTATATTCATCCTGACGACAGGGAAAAATTTATTGAGGCGGTTAAGGATTGCGATAACGTCAGTGACAGATTTGTTACTGTCAGATTAAAAAACTTTGCAGGGCAGTACTGGCTTACAATTATCTTTATCAAGCCAAGCTCAATTGACCCCGACAAGTTTTTTGAGCTTGATATATATGACATTGTCTACCTTGTACAGGAGTATAACAGCCTCAGCAACAAATATAAAAAATGTACATATACAATGCAGCTTATGAAGCCTGCCGTTACCTTTGATTATGACTCAAAAACGGGCAACATAATTGTATTTACCGACAGGGAGGAAATAGGCTACAATGGCAATATTGACCACCTCTACAAATACATTGTTGAGCATGAAATGATTGACAGAATGCAGGTTTCAGGTCTGCATAAGCTGTGTGATGATATTAAGAGGGGCGCAGCAGGCGTAAGCTGTGATTTTAATATGAAGCTGTCACCTACGGCAAACAAGTTTGAGCCTGTTTCCATAAGGACGGCGGTTATGTATGACAAGGACAGCTCCGTTCCTGCCTCTGTAATCGGTCTGGTGTCCGATGAAACGGGCGGCACATACAGCGCTGAAAAGCTCTACAACAACCGCTCCAACCTTGACCCTCTGACAGGTCTTTACAATAAGGCAGCTATCAAGGAGATGGCAACCGATGCACTTGTTAATGCTGACCAGGTTATTACCTACGTTATGCTTGACCTTGACCATTTCAAGGAGGTAAACGATACCTACGGACATATGTTTGGTGATGAGGTTATCCTCAATGCTGCACGTATAATTAAGGATATTGTCGGCAAAAAGGGTCTTGTGGGACGTGTCGGCGGTGACGAGTTCTTTATAGTGTTAAAGGGTATAGGCAGTGAGCTGGACGATTTAAGACCTGTGCTGCGTGCTATACGTGCCCAGATTGAGTGGGCTTATAAGGGTAAGCTTGGCAGTATTAAGCTTACTACGTCCATAGGCTGTGCAAGCTACCCCAAGGATGCTGATAATTATGAGGACCTTTTCAAGCTTGCAGACAGATGCTTATATATTGCAAAGGCTAAGGGCAGAAACAGGTTTATTATATATACCAGTGAGCTGCATGGAACACTTGACGAGATTAAAGCTATTGACAATTCAATTAAAATGGAGCGTACCATTTCAGATATGCAGAGGCTTGAGTTTGTTACAGATGCAATTGGCAGACTTAACGACTGGAAATATAATGCCGTTGCCTCCGTTTTGAAGGAAATACCCAATTATTTCAGGGTTGATGAGGTAATTGTTTATGACCTTGCTACGGGTCAGGCTGTATGTGCCTCGGATAATGCCGAGCGCAGCGGTGATAATATCTGCGATTATTATGACAGCTTTAAGGCTAATTTCAGAGAAAGCAATGCTTTCTATTACGGGGATAACATTAACCTTAAAATACCTTATCCCGAGTTTTATGAGTATACACAGAAAAACCAGTACCTTTCGCTTTTTGTCTACTCTATAAGGAATAATGGCGAGATTACTCACCTTGCTGTTGCCTATACTAAGGGCAGATATGAAAAATGGTCGGATATGGTGATTAACCTCTTCAGTATTATATTTAAAACTGTCGGAGATAAAATTATTAATGGATAAATGAAAAGGGTGCCGTATTGTGCGGCGCCTTTTTTGGTATAATTAATGTTTAGCTTAGGAAGAAACATACAGAACTCAGCTTTGTAAAGCTGGGAAAATTATGTTACTTTTCTACGAGAAAAGTAACCAAAAGCGCCGCTAGTTTCGACGCGCGGGGCACGACTTAGGGTGGGGAACGCCCACCCTAAGAACCCCATTCAGCACAGGCGGCATTTCAAAAAATCTGTTTAACGCTTTCTGTACAAGCATAGAAAGCTACAGATTTTGTGAAATGCGTGTGCCAAAAACAAGCGTAGTTGTTTGCTGTAGTACGCTTTGCGAGGTGTTTCCAAGATTATAATATAATG
>CABUWB010000119.1 GCA_902495025.1 uncultured Eubacteriales bacterium | reverse complement strand
CAGAGGAAATGCTTAACAATAAGGGCGACAGCTTCAAGGGTAAGACAGTTGTTATCTCCGGTTCTGGTAACGTTGCTGTTTATGCTGCTGAAAAGGCTACACAGCTTGGCGCTAAGGTTGTAAGTTTCTCTGACTCTAACGGTTATGTTTATGACGCTGACGGTGTTGACATTGAGTACGTTAAGGACCTTAAGTTTACAAGAAGAGGCAGACTTGCTGAGTACACAAGCCACAAGCCATCTGCTGAGTATCATGAGGGCAAGGGTGTTTGGAACATCAAGTGTGATATTGCTCTTCCTTGCGCAACTCAGAACGAGCTTAACGAGGCTGCCGCTAAGGCACTTGTTGCTAACGGCTGTAAGGCAGTAGGTGAGGGTGCTAACATGCCTTCAACTCTTGAGGCTATTGATGTATTCCAGAAGAACGGTGTTCTCTTTGCTCCTGCAAAGGCTGCTAACGCAGGTGGTGTTGCTACATCAGCTCTTGAAATGAGCCAGAACAGTGAAAGACTTTCATGGACATTTGAAGAGGTTGACAGCAAGCTTCACAACATAATGGTTAATATCTGCCACAACATGATTGACAGAGCTGACGAGTACGGCATGAAGGATAACTATGTTGCAGGTGCTAACATTGCAGGTTTCCTTAAGGTTGCTGACGCTATGATGAGCCAGGGTCTTGTTTAATAAATAAAAATTTAATATAATATAATAAATAACGCTTTAGCTCCCCGTAGAAATACGGGGAGTTTTTGCGTGCAAAAATGTATCTGGTTTTTTAATAAGTTATTGACTGACAGGTCAATTTGGTGTATTATTGACTGTAAGGTCAATTTATATACGGGGTGTGTTATGAAACAAACAGAAAAAACAGAAATTACAAAAAATAAAATCTTTGCCGCAGCCATAAGAGAGTTTGGCTCAAAGGGCTATGAGGCAGGTGCGGTAAACAATATATGCAAAACGGGTATAAACAAGGGGCTTATTTATCATAATTTTAAGGATAAGGACGAGCTTTATATCAGATGTGTCAAAAAATGCTGCATGGATTTAATCGATTACATCGTTCAAAACGGTGCGGATAACAGCTTTATTGAATATATGGACGCAAGAATGAAATTTTTTCATGAGTTTGAGGACGAGGCATGTCTTTTTATCAGTGCGCTCACCAATCCGCCCTCTCATTTAATAAAGCAGATTAAGGAAATATATGCTGAATTTGACAGGCTTAATATTGCCGTTTTTGAAAAGGAGCTTTCGGCTCTGGAGCTTAGGGACACAGTAACTGAGCAGGAGGCGCTTAATTACTTTGTTGGAATACAGAAAATATATAATTTAAGCTTTGCAGCTAAGGCTGACGGCGCAATGTCAGCCTGTGAACAGGTGGAGCTGCACGAGCTTAACATACGCAGGCTGTTTGATTTAATGCTTTACGGTATTGCAAAGGGAGGTAATTAAAATGATGAATGTAATCTGCTGGCTTGCCGTACTTTTTATTGCCTTTGCTGCAGGTGCGGCGATAAGTAAGGTTAAGCTGCCCGCAATTCTTGGCTGGCTTATTGCGGGCATGCTGCTTGGTCCTAATGCGGCAGGGCTTTTGCCACAGCAGCTTCTGGACGCAGCGTGGTATAAAACAATAATTATGTGGATGCAGTGCGCCTTTGGACTTATGCTTGGTACGGAGCTTGTCTGGAATAAGATAAAAAGCTACGGAAATGCGCTTGTTGTAACAACACTTACGCAGTCGCTCGGTACATTTGCACTGGTTTCGCTGGTGTTTGCCATAGTCTTTAAATATACGGGCGTGCCTGTATATCTTGCGCTTGCGTTCGGCGGTATTGCGCTGGCAACCGCACCTGCCCCCGTACTCTCCATAGTAAGTGAGTTTCACACCAATGGGCATGTAACGGATACCCTGCTGCCAATGGCTGTGCTTGATGATATAGTGGGTATTGCGGTGTTTTTTACGGTTAATGCCTTTATTGCAAGAACGGTGTCAGGTGGCTCGGTTTCACTTTTAATGATACCTGTTATGATTTTTATGCCTATTATTGTGGGAGCTGTTATAGGTGTTATGGCTGGTATTTTGCTTAAAAGGGTAAACGGCAGGGCGGCAGTTATGGCAGTGATTATTGTTGGCATTACAATAACCGCTGCAGTTGGATATATACTTAACACAAGGGTATTTACGGGCATAACCCTTAATTATATGCTTATGGGTGTTGCCTTTTCTACCGCCTTTTCCAATATGATTAACGGCGAAAAGCTGGAGCAGGCGGTGGTTTATTTTCACCCTGTCCTCGCTGTTTGTCTGCTTGGCGCAATTGTGGATTTAGGAGCACCGCTTGACTATCATTTAATTATAGGCGCAGGCTTATATACCTTTGTCTATATTCTATTCAGAGGTTGCGGAAAGTATTTTGGCGCAAGGCTTGGTGCAGGACTGATGAAAATGCCCGACACCGTACGCAAATATCTCGGCTTTACCCTGCTGCCACACTCGGGCGTGTCACTTGTGTTTACGGGCATTGTATGCTCTGTACTTGAGGGCGGCGGTCAGCCTGAGCTTGCGGTTATTGTTAAGGGTACTATTGCCGCAGCGGCGGTAATTAATGAAATTATAGCTGTTATTATGGCTAAAAAGGGTTTTGAGCTTGCAGGTGAAATAAACGCATAATATTTATAGCAGAACAAAAACAGAATAAAAACAGAATAAAAACAGAATGGTGCAGTGCCGTTCTGTTTTTTGTCTGTTAAATTTGACAAAAAAATTTAATGGGTTTATAATAAAGGTTACGTTATCGGGATTAGAGGTTATATTTATGTTTGATACAAAACAGCTGAAGCGGCTTATTATACCGCTTATTATTGAGCAGGTGCTTGCGGTTACCGTAGGCATGGCGGATATAATTATGGTATCGGTTACGGGCGAGGCGGCGGTATCGGGCGTATCCCTTGTGGATATGATAAATGTGCTGTTTATGAATCTGTTTGCGGCACTTGCAACAGGCGGTGCGGTGGTTACCTCGCAGCTTATAGGTCATGGAGATGATGAGCTTGCGTGTGAGTCGGCACACCAGTTACAGATTATTTCGCTTATTCTGTCGGTTGGCATTATGCTTTTTTCGGTCATCTTCTGTCGTGGCATACTTATTGCAGTTTTTGCTGTTGACGGCGAGGTGCTGGATTATGCCTGCAAATATTTTTATATATCGGCAGCGTCCTATCCGTTTCTTGCACTGTATAACTCAAATGCGGCGCTTTTCCGCTCAATGGGCAACTCCAAGGTGTCAATGTATGTGTCGCTTTTGATGAATTTTATAAATATCAGCCTTAATGCTGTGTTTGTTTATGTGTTTAATATAGGCGTTGTGGGCGTTTCAACGGCATCGTTTATTGCAAGGCTTGTGGCTGCTGCCGTTATGAGTGTGCTTATACGCAATCAGAGCTTGCAGGTGCATATTGTTAAGGGCACAAGGCTGCACCTTAACCGCTATATGATTAAGCGTATACTTGGCATAGGCGTCCCAAACGGGCTTGAAAACAGTATGTTCCAGTTTGGACGTGTTATAGTGGTAAGGGTAATTGCAGGCTTTGGTACGGTACAGATTGCCGCCAACGCCGTTGCAAATAATATTGATGCGTTCGGTACTATCCCGGGGCAGGCAATCTCGCTTGCAATGATTACGGTTGTAGGTCAGTGTGTGGGCGCAGGTGATTATAAGCAGGCTAAATATTATATTAAAAAGCTGATTATGGTGTGCTATGCAATTATGGTTGTGCTTGACGGTGCGCTGCTTGCAGGGCTACCGCTTATACTAAGGGTATACAATCTTTCCCCCGAAACACTTTCGCTTGCCACAAAGCTTATTTTTATACACAACGGCTGTGCCATGCTTTTATGGCCGCTGTCCTTTACGCTGCCAAATGCGCTGAGGGCGTCAAACGATGTGCGCTATACAATGGTTGTTGCCATATTCTCAATGTGGGTGTTCAGAATACTGTTCAGCTATATTTTAGGCAAGTGGCTTGGCTGGGGCGCAGTGGGCGTATGGATAGCCATGGTAATGGACTGGATATTCCGTATAATAATGTTTGTTTACCGTTATTTCAGCGGTAAATGGATGCAGAACGAAATAAAGTGAGGACAATATGGAGCTGATTATTGCGGAAAAGCCCTCCGTTGCAAGGGATATTGCAAGGGTGCTGCAATGCACCAAAAAGGGCGAGGGCTTTTTATATAATGACAGGTACGTAATATCGTGGGCTGTGGGTCATCTTGTTACCCTTTTTGACCCCGAGGACTATGATAAAAATTTAAAGCGGTGGAGCGTGGAAACGCTGCCTATTATCCCCGAGCAGATTAAAATTAAGGCTATTGACAACACAGTCAAGCAGTTTAACATAATAAAAAAGATAATGGAGAGGGACAGCGTAACCTCGCTTATATGTGCAACTGATAGTGGACGTGAGGGTGAGCTGATATTTCGCTATATTTATGAGCTTGCAGGCTGTAAAAAGCCGTTTAAAAGGCTGTGGATTTCCTCAATGACCGATGCTGCCATTAAGGAGGGCTTTGAAAAGCTGAAGGACGGCAGCGAGTATGATAAGCTCTATGACTCCGCAAGGTGCAGAAGTGAGGCGGACTGGCTTGTAGGCATAAACGCAAGCAGGGCGTTTACACTTAAATACGATGCACTTTTAAGCATAGGACGTGTGCAGACTCCTACCCTTGCCCTTATTGTGGAGAGACAGAAGGAGATTGACAGCTTTGACGCACGTGATTACTGGGAGATTGAGGCTGAGTTTGAGGGCTGGAAGGGTACGTGGTTTGACAGAAAGACCAACGAAACCAAGCTGTTTGAAAAGGAAAAGGCAGACGAAATTGCAGCAAAGGTAAAGGGCAAAAATGCCTCTGTTGAGAGTGTGGAAAAGGAGGAGAAGAAAACTCCGCCGCCACTGCTCTACGACCTTACCGAGCTGCAGAGGGAGTGCAATAAAAAGTATGGCTTTTCAGCACAGACAACTCTGTCCATAGTGCAGGATTTGTATGAAAAAAGAAAAATGGTTACATATCCCAGAACGGACAGCCGCTATCTTTCAGATGATATGGTGCCAAGGCTTAAAACCGTTGTATCAAAGCTGCAGGCTACAGAGCAGTACAGGGACTATGCCGCTTATGTAATGGGGCTTGAAAAGCTGCCAATTACCAAGCGTATAGTGGATAACTCCAAAATAAGCGACCACCATGCCATTATCCCTACCGAGGCGAGGGCAAATGTTGCCTCGCTTTCGGAAAGTGAGTTTAAGGTGTATGACCTTATTGCAAGGCGGTTTTTACAGGTGTTTTATCCATATTATGTGTACAGCACAACCAAAATTGTTACCGTATGCGAGGACGAGCCGTTTGTAACAAGGGGCACAACCGTTATCTCAAAGGGCTGGACAGAGCTTAATGTGTCGGGTGATAAGGATAAAAAGGAGGATAACTCCGTTCTGCCAGAGGTGAGCGAGGGTGATATGACAACCGTTAAGTCGGTTAAATGTCCTAAGAAAAAGACTAAGCCGCCGCAGGCTTATAACGACTCGTCGCTTTTGGGTGCTATGGAAAATGCAGGGCGCTTTGTTGAAAACGAGGAGCTTAAAGAGCAGATGAAGGACTCGGGACTTGGTACGCCAGCAACCAGAGCCGCTATTATAGAAAGGCTTATTCAGGTAGGCTACATTACAAGAAAGGGCAAAAGCCTTGTGCCTACCGAAAAGGGCATAAAGCTGATTGCCGTAGTTCCGCCCGAGCTTAAGTCGCCCGAAACAACGGGACGCTGGGAAAAGGGCTTGTCGGGCATAGCCAAGGGAAATATGGAAACCGACAGGTTTATGGGCAGTATCAAGCGGTATGTTATGTACCTTGTAAACCAGTCCAAAACGGTAAATACAAATGTGGTGTTTGCCGCCGATAAAAAACGCGGCAGAAAGGCACCTAAGGGCAGCCTTGGCAAATGCCCCGTATGTGGCGGTGATGTGCTTGAAAATACAAAGTCCTTTTACTGTACAAGGTGGAGGGGCGGCTGTAAATTTACTATATGGAAATCCGATTTTGAAAGGTACGCCGTAAAACTTACACCCGAAATGGTAAGTACACTGTTAAAGGACGGTAAGGTTGAAAAGGTGCCTATGGCTCTGCCGCAGACAGGCGAAAAATGTACAGGTGATATTTACCTGAGAGATGATAAAAGCGGTAAGACCGATATAAAAAATGTGAATAGGATATAAAAAGACAGAGGGGCATCCTCTGTCTTT
>CABUWB010000118.1 GCA_902495025.1 uncultured Eubacteriales bacterium | reverse complement strand
TTAAGCGTCGCAGACTTTAATCCGCAGGGCGAGCTTTGCCCGCCCGAGGGATAACAAGAGTGTCGAGTAGCTTGCTACGAGGCACGGTTTGTTACTTCCTCGGTGTGTTGCGCCAGCGACACACCGATAAACTCTAATTTATCTTAATAAAAAAGCTATCGCAAATTCATGCGATAGCTCCTTTTAATTTCTCAAATCCATTAATCTTCTGTATTCCTCGTCCCATGCCTGAGCAATAAGCTCATGACCCTCGGGTGTTATATGTATACCGTCAATGGTCATAAGGCTTGCGTCAGCCTTATTAAACACGTCCCACAGCTTTACAAGACCCGTATTATACTTTTCTGCAAGGCCGTCAACCACGTTTACAAAGCGTTTTGTAACCAGCATCCAGTTAAACAGCTTTTTAGGGTATGCCATAATAAACGGCTCCATAAGTATAATCTGTGCGTCCGTTTTTGCCTGTGTCATTTCAATAATTCGTTCATAGCTTTCCTTAAAAAGCCTTTCAACGTCCTGCATACCACGCATGGTATCAATAACCTCATTAACGCCAACAAGTATGGTAACAATATCAGGCTGGTACTCAATACATAAATTGTCCCACTCCTGCTCCAAGTCAAATATCTTATAGCCGTTAGTGCCCTTGTTAAGCATAAGGCTAGTAGGATATTTTTCCATTAATCTGTTTATATATTCGCCGCTGTGAGTAATACTGTCACCGGCAAAAATCATTACATTACCCAAACCAATCACCTCAGCTCTGCTGCGTTTTAATCCCCCCGGATATTTTATTTTTTAAAAGTTGTGTCCTCCGCAGCCCCAGACCTCAACCTCTTCATACTTAACATAAATATCGCCTCTGTCTATACCCGTTTCAGTATTGAGTATATCGCAAATAGCGCCTGTAAGCTCGTTCATTGCGCCCCTGTCGGCACTGCCGTAGAGCTTAACCTCAACGAAAGCGATTTTGTCCTTCTCCTGTCCGCCAAAGTACATGGGACAGCTTTCAAACCCAAGCATAAGCGAGCGCTCACTCTTGCCTGGTATAAGGGAAATTGCCCTGCCGTACTCACTTTTTATTTTATCACGTTTGTTTTTATCTATCTCAAAATTTGTTTTGGTATTAATAAAAGGCATACTTATCCTCCTAAGCTACTGTTAATGCTATGCTTATTATACTCCTTTTAATTTTAAAATACAAGTGTATAGTAAATTTGAAACCAAAAAGAAATATTAATCTTTATTAAATTGCAAACATATCGTTAATATACCTTGTGCCCGTTTTGGTTTTAAAAATTTTATCCCTTACACTTGCCGCTGCGTCCCTGCTCTCGTTATCCTCATAAAGGTTGACGAGAAAATCCGCCTCAACAAGTATCTGATAATCGGGCGAGGTAATGTTGTTATATGTATGGTGATGTCCCACAAGGTAGCACACCCTGTCAATAACGTCCTTTTCAACGCCAAGACGGGAGAGCAGTTTTTCAGCCTCCTTTGGCCCTTCCATTTCCTGATATTTGCCTGCGCAGGAATTATATTTTTCCTCACTTATCTTTATGCCTATATCATGCACAAGCGCCGCAATATCAAGGGTGTAAAGCTCCTTGCCGCCCATACCCTCGCCCTGCGCTATGGAGTGCGCAAAGGTATAAACCTTTATAAAATGCTGTATCCTCTTAGGGTCGCCGCTGTAATATTCAATCATGGCGGCAATAACTTTATTTATCATTTTATTACATCCTCAAAATGGAAATTACGTCCTTCATGTCCGCACCGTCGCTGTCCAAATCGGCATAGGTCTGCTGTGCAGAGGTAAGCATGACAATGCCTGCAAGATGCTTTAATATAAGCACTGCGTCCTTTGCATTTACATAGCCGTCGCCGTTGACATCACCTGCAAGGTGTGGATAGGACAGAGTTATTTTTGTAACTGTTGTATAGCAGCCATTGCTCATAACCAGCATTTGCAGCATGGTATCAAGCGAGCTTTGACAGTTGCTTACAATTGTATTATAGCTGTAGTATGCAACACCGTCAGATACGTAATCGGGCAGCATCTGATACCACTCACCCGTATCATAATTCTGAAATACAAGGTAAGGCTGGTTATCTCCCGAATAGGCAACAGCTATTGTTGCGCCCTCTTTAATTTCGGGCAGGTTTGACATATCCTCCTTATAGGGCTGCGCCCATTCCTCTGCACTTGCGCTGCCCTCAAAAAGAACAGTTGTATATGCGTCAGAGCCATCATCACCCGGCTGAACAGGCACGCTTTCACCAACGCCGCTGACAAGCGCCTCTACAAGCTCTGGGAATCGCCACACAAGCGTACCTCTGTTTAAAAGCCCGAAGTTTTCACCATCACCGTCAGCAGAGTTATTGTCCCACACAACACAGGTAATGCCGTAGCTTTTTGCAGTTGAGGTATAATATTTCGCCCATTCGGGTCTGTTTTTATCCGACTCGTATTTATAGGTTGCACCCATTTCACCGATAATAACGGGTATGCCCTTTACGGTAAAATTATTGTACAGCTTAACTATTTCATTTTTAAGTGCATTTTTGTCGCTGTCCGTTCCCCAGTCAGCAGTGCCGTACTGGTTCATGGCAAACTCATAGGGTGAATAGTTGTGTATGGAAACCGCTATATTATCGTCCTCGGGCAGCTCAAAGCCGTTTATTGCATCAATTTTGGCTGCACATGGCGGACACATTACAAGCCTTGTGCCGTTATTGCCGCCTGTTGCCCTTATTGCCGCAACAGCCTTTTTGTTAAGGGCGTTGATAACAGCCCTTGTTTCAGCCGTTCCACCTGTCCACTCCTCTGACGTACCCACCATTCTCGGCTCGTTCATTGCCTCAAAGATAAGGTGTCTGTCATAGTCCTTGAAATATGTACCAATCTGCGTCCATAAATCAGCAATTTTGCTTTCACAGGCAGACTGATTTTCGTAATTTGGTATAAGCCAGCCGCCTCTGCCGCTGCCGCCGTCCTCATGGTGGATATTCAGTATAACGTACATATCGTTGTCAATACCGTAATCAACCACCTCTTTAACTCTGGCAAGCCATGCCGCATCAATTGTGCCGCTGCCATCGCACTTGTCATACCACGTTACGGGTACTCTCAGCGTGTTAAAGCCCGCAGCCTTTACCTTGTCAATCATAGCCTTTGTGGTTACGGGATTGCCCCAGTAGGTTTCCGCCGACTGCGGTGTGGAATAGGTATTGCCGAAGGAGTCAAGCGAGTTGCCCAAATTCCAGCCGATTTTCATATCGTCCACTATTTCCTGCGGTGTCATAGTATCGATTGTTTTATCCGCCGCACACATAGGCACAGCGGCACTTATTACGGTTACTGCCGACAGCACAGCCGCCATAACCGCCTTAAACAGCTTTTTCATTTTTTACCCCCTATTGAATTATAAGTTATTTCATTGTCATCACAACAAAACATTTTTATTGCATTTTATTATAGTATATTTATACAATTATGTCAATTAAACATCATATTCATATACATACTTTGCAGCTCACTGCCATAGCAATAAGCCATGCCGATAGGCACACTGCCGCCGACATTAACATAGCTTTTTGCGCCCACAAGGTTGGCAAGCACATTACTTTCGCCAAAGCTCTCCTGCAAATAATCGTCATTGAGGAAGCCATAAGCCGCCCTCTCGCTGCCACGCATTAAAATATATACACTGCCGCCGCATGCCCTGAACATTTCAAGCTGGAATTTCCAGTAGTCATAATCACGCACGATAAAATTTGTCTGTGTGCTTTCATAAAGCCTGTTCATAAAGGGAATATCATCATTTTGCGCATCTCTTACACTGTAACCTGCCGTATTACACTCCAAGGTTGGTATGTTATCCACATAGAATGTAGTTTTATACCCCAGCTTTGCATAAAAATCAAACAGTCCCCTGTTCTGCGGTATAAGCACCGAGGCGGCAAAGCCCCTCTGCCTGTCAAGCTCAAAGGAGTGCTTTAAAAGACGGCTCATAAGCCCCTGCTTTCTGTAATCGGGGTGGGTGGCTGCGCCGTAAATATAGCTGACCCTGCCAATGCCCTTAATTTCATAGGGTAAGAGCTGCGCCATAGCCTTAATTATGCCGTTATCCCTTAAAACAAGGCAGTATTCCGCCTTAAAATAATTATCAAAAAACCAGTTATTAAAATCAGGCTCCTCGGGAAAGGCAATATCCCACAGCCACCGTATTTCAGCAGTATCCGCAAAATTTGCAAGGTTAATTTCCATAGTTCTTTTCCTCTGCAATATAATTTTCGGTAATGCTTTCGGGATAGTAGGAGAGCTTTGCCTTTCTTAGTCCCTCTATACCCAAATCCTCTTCCCTGTCGATATAGCGGTACTTTTCAAAATGATGCAGTGCAAACTGCTGGTTTATCATCTGATAAGCACCTGGGATTTCCGCATCAGCCTTTTCAATATGCACAATAAAGGTATCGTCAAAGCTCTCACTGCCAAGCGTTACGGCAATAGGCTTGCCGTCAAGGCGCAGCATACCGCCCTTAATGTTCAGCTCGTCCATATTTCTCAGCGCAAGCGATACGGCACAGGTTTCACCCAAAAATTCATCGGGGTCGTCCTCGCACCAGTGGAGCTGGTAGTCAAAAAACTCATGTGTATTGTCCTTTGTAACCTCCTCATAGCTCCACCTGCCGTCATACATGCTTAAAAACTTGTTGATATGATTGCGCTTGCCATGCAGCTTTTTGCCCTTTAAGTACATAAGGCTTTCGGCAGAGTAAATATAATCGCCGAAATCACGTCCATCGGCGAAATTAAAATAATCGGGACGTGCCGCCTCTATTTTCTCCCTTATTTCGGGAGGTATGGAGTAGATGCGCAGAGGACAGCCCTCCGCATGGGCTGCCTCCGCCATTTTGTCAATAGCCGCACCAAAATCACCGTCGCCAATAGGAGCGGCAAAATAAGTGCCCTCATCCTCGTTAAATGTTTTGGTATACATAAAATCATCATCAAAGGCAATGCTTGTGTTGTAGGCGTTTGACCATATAAACATATCAACAAAGCAGTAATCACATAAAAAATAGTTTTTTCTTTTTAAAAATTTATTAGCACGTTCTCTGTCAGAAAGCTGAATTTTATTAAATTCAAGCATACAAATTACCTCTTTTTTATCAAATCAATAAACTTTTCCGTTTCATCCTTAATTTCCGCAAGGCTCTCCTGCCAGAATTTTTTATCCGTCAAATCAAAGCCCGCAATTTTTGCAACATCGGCAAGGTCGTTTGTTGCAGTAGCAGACAAAAGTGAATCATAGAGCGGAACAAAGTCCTCTCCCATCTGCTTATACTTTCCGTAAAGTGCCTTGGATAAAAGCATGCCAAAGGCATAGGGGAAGTTGTAGTAATTAAAATCCGCATCGTAATAGTGCGGCTTGCACAGCCACATATACCCATGCATATACTCATCATCAAGCGTACCTGCATACGCCGTTTTCTGTGCATTAAGCATAAGGCTGCAGAGTGTTTCAGCCGAAAGCGTACCCTGCTCACGCTTTTTAAATACGTTGTCCTCAAAAATAAAGCGGCTGTAAATATCCGACAGTGTCTGCATTATGCCCGAAAGGTCGTTTTCCAGAATGACAAGGGCAAAGTCGCTGTCAGCAGTTTTAAGCACCTCGTTAATGAGTATGGTTTCACATAGGGTTGAGGCGGTTTCCGCAATAGGCATGGGGTAAAAGCTGTTGAGCGGTGCAGCGTCATACAGCCTTGAATCATGGTAGGCATGCCCCAGCTCATGGGCTATGGTTACAACATCGTTAAAGGTACCGCCAAAGTTTGTGAGTATTCTGCTCTCCTTAACTGCATGGACAGCCTCACAGAATGCGCCGCCTGCCTTGCCCTTGTGCGGCAGCAGGTCAATCCAGCAGTTGTCAAAGGCATTTTTCGCAAAATCCCCTATGGCAGGTGAAAATGCGGTAAAAGCCGAAATAACCTCGTCCCTTGCCTGCTCCAGAGAATACTCCTTATCCTCTCCAACAGGCGCAAACAGCTCATAAAACGGCAGCCTGTCCCCACAGCCCAAAAGCTGCGCTTTTGCCGTAAAATAGCGTGTAAGCGAGGGCAGCTCCTCTTTTATTGCAGACCACATTGCATTTAAAATATCTGCATTTATACGGGACTGCTCCAGCGTCATATCAAGCGGCGATTTATAGCCCCTCATTTTGCTAAGGGTGATAACCTCGCCCTTAATGCCGTTCATACAAAAGGCAGCAGGTGCCTTTATATCCTCATAAGCGGCAAGCTCTGCCTTATAAGCA
>CABUWB010000117.1 GCA_902495025.1 uncultured Eubacteriales bacterium | reverse complement strand
TCCCATAAATTTTTTTATTTTGATGAACCTAAAAGATAAGGTCTGTCAAAGGTAAATGTAAGCAAATCATAATTCATTGCATTGTCCTCAACATTCTTTTCAGCTGAAAGGATACCGAGCTTAGCCTGCTTAACCTGATACTTTGTAGCCATACCCGACTTGTAGCTTGTTACAACAGAGTTATAATCCGCCTTAGCCTGCTCAACAGAGTTTAAGAGAGTTTTATTATTCTCTTCAAGCTGTTTAATCTGATTATATGTAGTTCTGATATTCTTTTCAAGTGTATCCTGTGAGTCGGAAAGGTTTCTCTTAGCAGTATTAAGCGCATTTCTTACCTTAATTTCACTCTCGCTGTCATAAGCTGCGTTAGTTCTCTCGGTATATTCTGCAAGGAAAACATCATTCTTTAAAGTTTTAATGCTTGGGTCTGTTTCCCTCTTGCTTGTAACATATTTTTCAAGGTTTACATCAGCAAGTGCATTAAATGTTACATCACTCTGAACATAAACATCCTGTGATGCTTCAAGACCAAGCAGGGTTTTAAGAGCCTGCTTCTGGCTTGCAAGGTTGAGCTTAAGCACCTCAAGATTATTTTCATTATTCTTCTGTGTAGTTTTTGCAGTCTGTAAATTATAATCACTCTCGTAGCCAAGCTCGTGTTTAAGCTCCATGTTTTCAATATTTTCAGCACCTAGCGCAATGCTTGCCTCAAGCAGCTCTATCTGGTTATTTGTTGCCTTAATATTGTTTACGTAGCTCTTTAACGCAAGCTCAATACCGTCCTTCACCATTTCCTCATTTACGGAAACCATGGACTTCTGTATTTCTACGTTTTTAATACTTCTTGCAGCCTCAATAGTGCTTTCAATATTATTCTGAAGGGCAAGCTGTGCAGCAAGCACATCGTTTGTTTTCTGGCTTAAATCAAACAGATTGCTTTGGTACATGCTTTCCTGCTGGTCAAGCGACCATATTAAATCACCGAGGTCATCTCTCATTTCATCAAGATATTCAACCGAATCATCAAGATTTTTAAGTGCAGAGCTGTTTTTCTCAGCCATTGCAAGTGCCTCTTCAAATGTAAGCACCATTGTATCCTCTGTAATATCAGGTGTTACGTCGAGCAGTATGTATTTTTCATTATCTGTGGTAATGCTGACCGTATGGCTGTCCACATCCCAGTCAATTTCATAACCGAGAGCTTCGCTTACAAACCTTACAGGCACAAAAATATGTCCGTCAACATTGACGCACTTTGTAGGCAGAGTTACAGGCTCATCATTTACATAGCCCTTGCTGCTGTCAACATACAGTGTTACGGTCTTGTCGTCCTTAACGGCGGTAACACACCTTTTAACGCTGTTCCACTTAACATCTATGCCGAGCATTTCAAAAACCTCTCTCATGCCAAGCAGATTATATCCGTTGCTGTTGATTACCGTACCCGCATCAGCCTCAACAAGTCCGTCAATTGAAAAGTTTACCTCTGCACCTGCGGCAGGTACCGAGCTGAGTGCAAGAACTGATACTAAAAATAAAGCTGTTAATCTCTTTTTCATACAACCATCCTTTTTTCAAAACTGATTTTAATATAAAACAATTATACTATAAAACCTTTTTGATTTCAAGCAATTTGCTCAATCCTTAATATAAACGTCATATTTCATAAAAAGTTTTAACCAAATCATAATTTTTTGACGCTTTTGTAAATAAAAATATCTAACTGTTTGATGATTAAATTTCAAATTCCACTGCTATAATTAAACCTGAAGTATTCAGCCGCCGACAAATAGCACAAATAACTTTAATCGGCACAAAAAAGAGGCAGTATGTTATACCATACATACCCCTTTGAAAAACATTATTACATACGATTATCCTCAAAAAACTTTTCCACTTCGGCATAAGCACAGGCAACAGAGCCCTGTGCAAAGAAAGGCTTTCCGCCTCCCCTGCCGTTAAGTGCCGTATTCATATTTTTAACAAGCTCCTTTAAGTCGCCGCCCTTTTGTCCCACTGCATACTTGTAGCCGTTCTCATCATCGCCCGAGAATACCGCACAAATGCCCGGATTTTGTTCAATAAGCTGCGCTGTCAGCTTTCTTACACTGTCAGGTGTAAGTCCGCCCCTATTAATAAGCACAAAATCCCTGTCGACATACTCCTTAGCTATGTCAGCAAGTATACCATTTTCTATCTCTGATATTTTTACTTTCAGACTCTGGGACTCGTTCATCAGTCTGTCAACCGCCTTTGAGGTTTCCCTCACCTTGGCAGAAAGCATGGTTGATATTTTATAGTTTTCACCATTAACTGCATTAAGATACTCCATGGCTCTTTTGCCACAGAGCATTTCAATACGCACACCCTCATGGAATTTCTGACAGGATACCAGCTTGACCATGCCGATTTCACCCGTTCTATTAACATGGGTACCACAGCATGCACAGGTATCTGCACCCGGGAAACGTATAATACGCACATCACCCGTAAGCTCCTTTTTGCTGCGGTAGTCAAGCTCCTTCAGCTCACTCTCCGTTGGATGCAGCTCCTCAACAACGGCATCTGTCCATATATAGGCATTGGTCTTTGCCTCAATTTCCGCAAGTCCCCCTGCGTCAATCTCACCGTCAAGGTCAACAGTTATCATTTCCGCACCCATGTGAAAGCCAACATTGTTATATCCGTATTTGGCATGTATAAATCCACTTACAATATGTTCGCCTGAATGCTGCTGCATAAGGTCAAAGCGTCTTTCCCAGTCAATAGCTCCACTTACCTCGCTGCCAACCTCCACAGGCTTGTCCGTCAGATGAATTATATCTTCACCCTTTTCCTGCACATCAAGTACCCTTATATCACCGTTAAGCGTACCCATATCACAGGGCTGACCGCCTCCCTCGGGATAGAATGCTGTTTTATCAAGCACAACCTCATAGCCTTTTTTTACCTGCTCACAGCTTAAAACATTAGCAGTAAATGCTTTTAAATATGTATCCTTATAAAATAATCTTTCCGTCAACTAAAAAACCTCCGTTTCAACAATAACATCGGTTATTATTATAACGCTACGAGGTATATTTGTCAAAAAGATTATCTGTAACCTAAACAATGAAAAATCCATATTATACACCGAACAGTAAAAATTATTGGAGGTGCTATTATGGAAAACTACTGTATTCCCTACGAAGCCGTAATCAAGCCTGACACGCTTGCTTTTGCCTATGTACCAATCCAGCAGCCCTGCCCTACCTTTGACGCATTTGAGGGTACTGTAAAGGGCACAATTTTTCCGGGTTTATACAGCAATTATAAATAACGAGGTGATTTTATGGACAGAGAAGAACTTTTAAAACAGCTTACCGCTCTCGACTTTGCAGCAGTTGACCTTCAGCTCTACCTCGACACCCACCCAGATGATGCCGAGGCGCTTGAAAAATATAACAATGCAGTTATGCAGGCAGACGCACTGCGTGCAGAATATGAAAACATGTATGGTCCTCTGTTTTCATTCCGCTCGTTTGAGTATCAGCAGTTTAACTGGATTGATAAACCATGGCCATGGCAGAACAAATTCAACTTTAAAATGTCGCAGGAGGATTGAGCTATGTTTATTTATGAAAAGAAACTGGAATTTCCCGTAAAAATAAAACAAACTAACCCAAAGCTTGCAAGCCTTATATTAACTCAGTTTGGCGGTCTGTATGGTAATAGCGTATAAAGTATAACAAAGTCCTAAAAGCAGCAACTAATACACCCCAATGTTGTTCATAGTATTATTTATATGCTTTAACAATATTATTCCCCATAACAAAAAGCCAAACATTTCAAATGCTTAGCTTTTCATCAACTACATAAGTAGAAATTTACTATGGAGTGCAGAGGATTTGAACCTCTGGGTGCTTAATCCTTATCACAATTCTTTCTGCAGGCACACTCCACAAGCACCCTCCGCCACCATTTTAGCTCCACTTATAATCATATTTATAGCCTCCCAGATTGAACCGCCAAAGGTTAAACATTCTGATAACTTATAATCAAATTTTATAAAATAGAGTAAGGTTGCAAAAAGAACAGTCAAAGGCTAATTAATTGTATATTCATATAATACCATTATTGCATTAATTTGTCAAATCGTCTGCCTCATCTTAAGCCATAATTCTACTCGTTTTTACCATCCCTCTTATCCTTCAGCAAATCAATAGCCTTATTTACCACTTTCGGCACCGGCACACCCATAAGCCCCACATTTTCCACAAGGCTAATCATTTCATTAGCCCCAAAGCCATAAATAACGGCCTCACGTATATAAGTAATACCTGTAACAAGCTCAAGCCGATAAGCGATAAGCACAATACACATTATAGCCCCTTTACGGCAGAGCCCTTTAGACCCCGCCTTGCTTTCGGGTCCTCCTGTTTTTGAGTGCGGGCTTTTTCTGAACACCAAAGCAACCGAAAGCCCGGTAACATAATCTGCAATCATAAGGCACACGAGTAATTTAATTGCATTATCCCAGCCACCAAAAAAGGCGGCACAAAGACCGCCTATAATCGAACATAACGCAGTAAGTTTTGTTTTAATCATCAACCAAGCACCTCCTCAGTAAGCTGTTTGTGTGTATAAGCCGCAAGCTGTTTATGCGTATATCCTTTAAGCACCTTATGCGTGTTGTACATCAGCAGACACTTAAGGGCTATATTGCAGGGCACAATTTCAAACAGCATTTTTCGTACTGTTTCAAACTGTCTTTTTGCAATAAGGCTTATCTGCACGTCCAAAGTATAAATATCCTTTGCATACGCCATATAAACATTGTCCTCACCGCAAAGGTTTTTCAGCTTACTGTAAAGGCTTTCAAATGTATAAGGCGTATCGCCGTTCAGTTTGGTGAGTATCCGCAGCCGCCTATCCTCAGTCGTATCATCGGGATAAGGTGTTACACCCAGTATATTTTCCATTCGTGTAAGCCCGTACCCCTCAGCGGACAAAACAAAACTCTCATCAAGTGCCCTGCTGCTTTCTATATACAGGAGCTTTAATTCGGGAGTAATACCCTCGTAAAGCTCCTGTATTTCCTTTACCTCCTGCATTACAGGCGGCAGATAATTAACAGGATTAATTTCACGCTCCATCAGCTCACCTCCATTGTCAGCTCACCGAGCAGAGCAATACGGTCCTTTGCAAGGGTGTATGTACTGCCAAAACCCTTGCCGCCTACGGTAATACCGCTTATGTTTGTGATACCCGGCACGCTCTGTATATCACCTGCAAGGCGGCTTATAACCACCTCGACACATTCCTCGCCTTCATCATAAATATCCTCCCATTTTGCATTAATCTCGGCAAAATAGCTGTTTATTTTCTGGGTTATGTACGGCGTTAATGCCTCTGAAGTATAACCGCTTTTTAGCTGTATATTAAGGCTTACATCAATGCTTTCATCGGCAACACCTGCGACCGTAACAATATGCCCAATAGGGGCAAAACCACTGCCCTTGCCCGTATTCTCCACAGGGTCAACATACTCCTGCACAGTGCTTATAAGCTCCGTTGTAGGCAGACCATTGCTGCTGTCGGTTATAACCAGTTTAACAGTACCACCGCCGTTCCACTCATCAGCCCTGTATACTCTGACTTGTCCCACACCGTCAATAGCCTTTACCCTCTGCTTGTAATCAGCCACATTACCACCGAAGGCCTGCATGTTAAGGCTATCAAAATACCTTTTGCGGAACACCTCGGTATCTTCCTCATCTTCTCCCATAACAAGCACCTCGGTAAGCTCCGCAGATGTCAGACCCTCTATATATTCTATCGGTGTCATTTTACCTAAATAGCGGTTGCCCTCACTGCCTGCCGTTTCACACTGGAGCTTGTATGTATGCGTTTCCTCGTCAATAATCTCCGTTACAACATAATTGAGCTTGTCAAGGTTAAAGCGGCTGCCGATAGGCACAGCACAGTTAAATACCCCCTTTAATACCGTCTTTGTAGCTGAGTATGGCTCCAATCCTCTCTCCTTGGCACGTCTTACAAGATAATCCCTGCTTGCTGTATCGGCAAAGGTTTCGTCAAGAAAAATATCAAGGCTGATATAAAAGTTTACAAGCTCCAGTACCGCAGGCGCAAGGGCGTCATATATTATGCTGCCCTCTCTCTTGTCCACCTCTGAGCTTACCCTGCCCAGACACCGCTCCATTATTGCATCAAAAGTTTCATTTTCAAACATTTATATCAACCCCCTCCGAAAATTCACCGTATTTGCTTACCACCGTAAAATTTACCGAATATATGCCCCTGCTTTTCACATCAAAGCTGAT
>CABUWB010000116.1 GCA_902495025.1 uncultured Eubacteriales bacterium | reverse complement strand
TTTGGTTTACTTTACTTTGGTTTACTTTACTTTGGTTTACTTTACTTTGCGGATTAATGACGTCATTAACTCGGCTGAAAGGGACAAAAATAACACTAAAGGATTATTATTTGGGGTCTAGAATGATGTTTTAGGAGTATATGGTTGGCTGTAAGGCTGTTAAAAAGCGGATTTCGGGAAAGTGGCATGGGGTTTTGAAAAAAATTTTAAAAAATTTAAAAGTGTGTCAGTTTTTGGCAGTTTTGGCATTGTATATTAAGCGTGCGGCAGGGAAAAGCCGACAAACAAATAAAAAAGAGGAGGTCAGTAGATGGACGAAAACATCAACGAGATTAATGCACTGGAGGTGCAGAAGGCAGAGTATGAGCAGAAAATTGCTGAAATGAAGCTTGACTTTGCTGTTGAAACTGCACTTTTAAAGGCGGGTGCAAGAAATGTCAGGGCGGCGGCTGCGCTGCTTGACAGGGACAAAATCACCATTGGTGAAAACGGAGAGGCTGTGGGACTTGATGAACAGGTCGGTATGCTGAAAGAGGGCGAAGATACAGCTTTTCTGTTTGAAAAAGAAAGTCCGTTAAGGGGCATGGTGCCTTACAGGGGCGCAAATGTACCAGAGGAAACGGAAAAAATGACATACTCGCATTTTTGCGAGCTTTACGGAAATTAAGGGAGGAATTTTAAATGGCTAAATTTAACAGTAAAACTTTTAACCCACAGGCTTTTGCGGCTTATACGGAGCGTATTCCGCAGTTAAAGAAAAACGAGCTTATCAAAAGCAGGGCTTTAAAGGGCAACAGTGCAATCAGAGGAGCGTTCTCCTCACAGACGGGTACGGGCTATGCGGTTGTACCCATGTACGGTCTTTTAGGCGGCGAGGTGCTTAACTATGACGGCAATACCGACATTGAGGCAACCACAACAAACACCTATGAGCGTGGCGTGGTTGTTGTAGGCAGGGCGCAGGCCTGGCTTGAAAGCGACTTTGCGGAGGACATCACAGGCGGTGCGGATTTTATGGACAATGTTGCGGCACAGGTATCCGAATATTTTGACGGTGTTGACCAGACTACAATACTTTCAATTTTAGAGGGTATTTTCAATATGACGGGAGCTGAAAACGAGGCTTTTGTTGACAGCCACACCTACGACATTACCTCGGAGGGCGACGGCATGATTGAGCCTGCGTCGCTTAACAAGGCGGTACAGAAGGCCTGCGGCGATAACAAAAACAAGTTTACGCTTGCAATTATGCACTCTGCTGTTGCTACAAACCTTGAAAACCTTAATCTGCTTGAATACCTTAAATACACAGATGTAAACGGTATCAGCAGGGATTTAACTCTTGCTACGTGGAACGGCAGGGCGGTGCTTATTGATGACAGTATGCCTGTTGCAACAGACGAGGATGGCACAAGCACCTATACAACCTATCTGCTTGGCGCAGGTGCGTTTGATTATGAGAATATCGGTGCCGAAAATGCCTATGAGATGTACAGAAATCCTGTTGTCGGCGGCGGTCAGGACGTGCTTTTTGTAAGAACAAGAAAGTGCTTTGCTCCTTACGGCATCAGCTACACCAAAAAGAGTCAGGCTACCTTATCACCTACCGACGCAGAGCTTAAAAACGGCGCTAACTGGGAGCTTGTAAACGACGGCGCAGAGGAAAAGCAGTACATTGACCACAAGGCTGTGCCTATTGCAAGAATTATAAGCAAGGGTTGATTTTATTTGTAAAATAAAATCTATTATTAAAAAACCTTTACTAAAAGAAAGGGGCTGATTTTATAGAGATTAAGGACAGGCTTTTGCAGCTTGGAGTTACCGTAGGTGAGGCTGACGGGGCGGCGGTGCTTTTTGCCGAAAATAAAACGGAGGAGCATATAAAAAATGTATGCAACCTTGATTACATACCCGCAGAGCTTGAATATCTGGCGGTGGATATGGCCTGTGCCGAATATCTGAAGGACAGAATGACAAGCGGACTTATGGAGGGCTTTGACGCAAGAGGTGCGCTGAAGGCAATAACCGAGGGTGATGTCAAGGTGGAATACTCCGAGGGGAGTGAAAGGACTGCCGCCGACACCCTGCTTGCGGTGCTTGCAAGAGGCGAGGCGGATTTATATAAGTTCAGAAAAATTTGCTGGTAAGGAAGTGATTTTATGGGGATTAAGGAGAATATTTTAAGTCTGTTTTACGGCAGGTGCGACATTTATGAAACGGTGCAGACTGACGATGACAGAGGGGTTACGGGGGAGAGTATGGAGCTTACGGAAAGTGATGTGGAGTGCAGGCTGGTGTTTTCGGGCAGAGAAAGCTACTCGCTCTTTAAAAGTGCAGGCGGCGGAGCACACAAAAACGATAACGTACTTAATGTGAGGGTGTTTTTGCCGCCTGAGGTTAATGTAAGGGCGGGCAGTATACTGCGTGTTAGGCAGAATGGCATTGTGTACCGTCTTAAAAGCACAACAGAGCCAGTGAGGTACAGACATCATATTGAGGTTGGCGCAGTGCCCGAGGAAAGCGAGGTGTAAGATAAGCTGTGGTAAATGAAATAATTGACGGAATTTGCAGGGCGCTTAACGGCGAATTTGGTGAGGAATATCACATTTATACGGAAAAAATTGAACAGCGCTTTACAAGACCCTGCTTTTTTGTGGAAATTAAAGAGAGCGGTATGGAGCTTTTCAGAGGGGAGCGGTACTTTATGGACTGTACGGCGCTTGTTACCTATTATCCGCCGTATAAGGGCAAAAATGAGGATATGGCGCAGGTGTCGCAGAGGGTGTCGCTGTGTACGCAGATAATTGACGTGGACGGCGCACCGCTGCGGTGCAGTGAGTGCAGACATACAATGGATAAGGAGAGTATGACATCGGAGCTTAAATTCGGCTTTTTTGTAAGAAAGACGGATAACAAGGAAGATAGGGAGCTTATGCAGGAGTACACGCTGACAGGACTTGGCAAGGAGGAATGATTTTGGAGGAAAATGCAAAAGAGGCTGTTTTTACAAGGGAGCAGCTTGCGGCAAATGACAATTTTAAGGACTATGCGGATATTATATATGCGCTTATACCAGAGGGTGAAAGGTGCAGTGAAAAGGCACTTAACAGAAAAATAACAAGATATTTAAGCAGAAAAATTAATTGAGGAGGGATAATTTATGGCTTTAGGCGGAGGTACATTTTTAACACAGAACAAGGTGCTGCCGGGTGCTTATATCAACTTTGTGTCGGCGGCAAGGGCTAATGCACAGGTTGGCGAGAGAGGCTATGCCGCTGTCGGTCTTAGCCTTGACTGGGGTATTGAGGACAGAATTTTTGAGGTAACGGCAGGTGATTTTCAGACTAACTCGCAGCAGTTATTTGGCTATGCCTACACAAGTGAAAAGCTTGTGTATTTAAGGGAGCTGTTTTTAAATGCAAAAACGGTTTACTGCTATCGTCTTAACAGCGGCGGCAGCAAGGCTGAAAATGAGTTTGCACAGGCACTTTACAGCGGTGTAAGGGGCAACGACATCACTATTGCCATTGAGGAGAGAGTAGACGGCGGCTTTGATGTTATTACAAGGCTTGACGGAAACGAGGTTGACAGACAGAGCGTGAGCAGTGCAGAGGAGCTGACAGCAAATGAGTATGTAAGCTTTATTGCCTCGGCAGAGCTTTCGGCACAGGCAGGCGTTCCGCTTACAGGCGGTGCTAACGGCGAGGCTACGGGACTTAAACACCAGGAGTTTCTCGACAGGGCTGAAAGCTACAGCTACAACGTGCTTTGCTGCCCTGTAACCGACGAGGAAACAAAGGCTCTCTACATCTCCTATACAAAGAGAATGAGAGATGAGGTGGGCGCTAAAATACAGTGCGTTGTTTACAATAAGTCTGCCGATTATGAGGGCGTTATCAATGTGGGCAATACTGCGGCAGGCGATAATGCGGCTGCGCTTGTTTACTGGGTATCGGGTCTTATGGCAGGCTGTGAGATTAACAAGTCGGCACTTAACAGGGTTTATGACGGCGAGCTTGATATTGACGCTGACTATACGCAGAGTCAGCTTGAAAGTGCCATTAAGGCAGGCGAGTTTATGCTGCACAATGTAAGCGGAAAGCTCAGGGTGCTTGCCGATATTAACAGCCTTGTTACCTACAGCGACACCAAGAGCGACGCTTTTGCCGACAACCAGACAATAAGGGTATGCGACAGAATTGCAAACGATATTGCGGATATTTTTAATACACGCTATTTAGGTGTTGTGCCTAACGACAATGCAGGCAGAACAAGCCTTTGGAGCGATATTGTAAAGCATCATCAGCAGCTTAGCGACATCAGGGCAATTGAGGACTTTGACGAGGAGGATATTACCGTTGCAAGAGGTGATACAAAGAGGGCTGTTGTGATTAATGACGCTGTCAGCATTGTAAGTGCCATGGGTAAGCTGTATATGACAGTTACCGTTGAATAAAGAGGGGGTAAGATATTATGAGTAATGCTGTAATGAGAGCAAGGGATACGCTTTGTGCCAAGCTGGCGGAGTGTTTTGTTACTATTGAGGGCAACCGCTACAACTTTATGCAGGCTATCAATCTGGAGGCTAAGTTTGAGAAGAACAAAACAAAGGTGCCTATCCTTGGCAAAACGGGTATGGGCAACAAGGCAAGCGGCTGGAGCGGCAGCGGCAAGGCGGTGTTCCACTACAACACATCGGTTTTCAGAGAGCTTATGGTTAAGTACAAGAAAACAGGCGAGGACATTTATTTTGACATTCAGATTAGCAACGAGGACCCTACCTCTGCCGCAGGCAGACAGACGGTGGTGCTTACCGACTGCAATATGAATGGTGGTGTGATTGCCAAGTTTGACGCCAAGGGCGAGTACCTTGACGAGGAAATGGACTTTACCTTTGAGGACTTTAAAATACCCGAGAGCTTTGACATACTTGACGGTATGCTTTAAGAGGTGAAGCCATGAGCGGACTTGAAAGATTTTTAAAAACTAACAAGGCTGCGAGGGAGAATGTGTTTTATCCTGCCGCCTCATCTATTACAGGTGAGGACGGCAAGCCCGCCTTATGGGAGATAAGATACCTTACAACCTCGCAGTGTGAGGATATAAAAAGGGAGTGCATACATCAGAGCGAGGGCAGAAACGGCGTTATACATGAGAGGCTTGATACGGCGGAGTATATGGACAAGCTGCTTGCTGCAAGCGTGGTGGAGCCTAATCTTTTAAATGCACAGCTTCAGGACAGCTACGGGGTATACACACCCTGTGAGCTGTTAAAGGATATGATTGACAGCCCTGCCGAATATGCAGCCTTTGCCGACTTTGTGTACGGTATGCTGGGCTTTACACCGTTTAAGGATAAGGTGGATGCGGCAAAAAACTGATTGACGGAGGGGACAGCGACAGTGTTTATGCAGTCTACTGTATGAAATACTTTCACTGGACGCCCTCCGTATATGCACAGATGGACGAGTATGAAAAGGCGTTTGTTGCGGCGGCGGTTGAAAAAATAAGAGAAAGTGAGAGGTAGGTTTTTATGTATTTATTTTATTTAGGGGGTCTGCTGCTGCCTGTTACGCCCTCAGCCGTTGAGTTTAAGGACAAAAACAACAACAGGGTGTTAAGCCTTATTGACGGCAGCGAGGTAAGTATGCCAAAAATGCCGGGGCTTTGCGAGATAAGGTTTTCGGCGCTGCTGCCTATGTGTGAGTATCCTTTTTCGGTTTATGAGGGCGGTTTTAAGGACGGTTTGTTTTTTGCCAAGGCATTAAGGGGTATGAAGGCGGAGGCAAAGCCGCTGTGGTTCAGGGTGCTGAGGTATGGCGGACGTGCCTCAACTGATATTGCCTGTGTTATTGATGAGCTTTCCTTTAATGAGGAGGCTCTGAACGGCGGTGATATTACCTGTGAAATTGTGTTAAGGCAGTATTCCGACTACGCAACAAGAGTAATTGAAAATAACGGCTCTGCTAAGGCGGCAGCACTTGGCAGTGAAAGGAGTGTGCCGCAAAGTGTAGTTATAAGCGAGGGTGATACGCTGTGGACTATTGCAAAAAGGTGCTATGGCGACGGTGCAAGGTATATGGAGCTGTACGGGAAAAATGAACAGGCAATAGAGAGTGCCGCAAGGGCGCATGGGCTTGCCTGTTCTGAAAGCGGAAGATATATCTTTGAGGGAGAAACACTTATTCTGTAAGGGGGAGGATAAATGAGTCAGCTTGATATAATTCTGGAAAAGGCATATTCGCTGAAAGGCTCGCACAGCTACGACAACTACTGCCAGAGGTTTGTGCGTGTATGCTATGAGGCGGCAGGCATTACAGGCGAGGCTGCAAGTGCAAATGACGCCTGCGCCAAGTGGCTTATTTCAACGGATATGGGC
>CABUWB010000115.1 GCA_902495025.1 uncultured Eubacteriales bacterium | reverse complement strand
GCACAAGTGCAAAAAACACAACAAACTTTTCGCCGCCAGAGTTTGCCGTCAGTGCCTTTTCCCACAAACGGTATTCGCATCGCTGCGGAGTGCTGTCAACCTTATACACGCTGACAGGAATATCCTCGGTGCCGATATAGCAGTTAAGCAGCTTACGCAAATCAACACTTTTATCAATAAGCTTTTCCTTTGCACTGTGCGAAGCTGAGCTGTCAAGGCACATGTCAACATACTGCTTTACACACCCGTCAATATGCTTTTCGATATTATGCCACGCCAGCGACTTATCCTCTACCTCGGGCAGATTGATTTTAAGCATATTTTTTAACGAGCCGTAAATATTAACCCTTGATTTGCTTGTAAGCGTTTTCAATGACTGATACAGGCTTTCCGCCTGATTTGCACAGGCACTAATTAGCTGCGTTTTGCTGCTGTCAATATCCGCAAGGTCAATTTCAAGACGAGCTATATTCTGCCTGTAGCGCTCAATATCCTTTGGTATACGCTCATAAAGGGTATAGTACTTTTCCCTGTTTTCCTCACCGCTGTCTGCGTAGGTGCATATACCCTCAACGGTAGCCTTGAAAATATTATTTTTATCGGCATATACAGTAAGACTTCCTTTTACATTATCGGCAAACTTTCTCTCCTCTGTTCTTAGGCGGCTCATAGCCGTTTCAATTCTATCCTCCAGCTCATCACCGTCAAGACCGTCAATATTAAGCTGCTTTGGTACATAATCCAGCTTATGCTTATTTAAGGTTTTATTTACAGACTTAATATTACTGCTTACATTTGAAATTTCATCATTAAGGCTGATGCTTTGTTTATTAAGCTCCTTAAGCAGCTCCTTACATTCCCTGCGCCTTTCATCAAGCCTGTCGCCTATCTCCGATTTAGGCAAAGGCTGTGAGCCAAGCTCATTAAGCTGCATAACATAGCTCCCCGCATTAGCCTCCGCCTTTGACAGCTTCGTATAAAGCGTATTAACTCTACCCTGTGTATCGGTTATACTTTTATCCAAAGCTGACATTTCCTCACGTACAGCAGCAAGCTCTTTTTCACTGAAATCTGCGTCCTTGTATTCATCAACCTCAACGTGCAGGCTTTCAAGTGCAAGCCTTTCATTATTGATACTATCCTCATAGCTCTCCAAAGTGCTTTTAAGCTCATTAAGCTCCTTTGAACAGCTTTGCAGATACTCGTCATATTTTGCCTTAAGGCTGTAATAATCACCGTCAAGCAAACCGCCCTCTTTGCAGTCCTTAAGCCTTGCAAGAGTTTTGGCATAGTCATCTGCAAGCCTTTTAGCATCATTAAAACTGTTGCCAAGCTCATCAGCCTTATGCTTTAATTCATCAAGCTGCTTTTTAGTTTTAGCTGACATATTCTCTTTTTGGGAAAGCTCACCCTTAACAGCAGCATATTGCTCACAGATTTTGACATATTCATCAATGCTGTCTTTAAGCTCTTTAAAATCATTTATATTTCTGTCAGCCTTTATTCTATCCTCATTATTGGTGCTTATAAGGTTATTAATATTTTGTTTTTCTGCGGTAATATTATCAAGCCTTTCCTCAATAGCCTTGATTTTATTGTTTAACGCTGACTTTTCATCATTAAGGCTGTTTTGCTCCGCAATAAGGCTGTCATAATATTCTGGCATATAATCAAATGACTTCACCGTTTCAATCTGACTGCTGACAGAGGAAAGTCTGCTTTTATTAAGCTCATATTCCCTTTTGAGCTGCTCTACGCTATCGGCGAGCTTATCTATATAATTTGTACTGTCTGCAAAATACTCCCTGCAATACGCAGAAAGTGTTTTATTATCACTGCTAAAGCCGCCCTCTGTCATAGCGGCAAAATCACTATACGTATATATTGGCAGCAAGCCCGGCAGCCAAAGCTCCTCGTCTGCGGCTTTCAGTATTTCCGCTCTGTCCCTGTCAGCAGGCACAATAACGGAATATGGCGCAGAGGGGTTGCATTTGAGTATTTCAGCCCTGACCGTTTCCTCCTGTGCAAGCAAATATTCCTCACCTGTCTGATACTTTATATTCAGCTCTTCTAAAAATCTTTGCGTTTCCTTTGGAATGTGCAGCTTGCCGCCCTTGGCATATTCAAGCTGTTCTTCCATGCTGTCAAGCCTTTTTTCGTTAAGTCTGCACTCGCTTGCAATTTCAGCCGCCTTATCTGTCAAAAGCTTAAATAATTCATCACCAAAAAGCTTGCCCTCGCTTACATTCCATTCCCTGTATATATCAAGTACACGCTCACGCTCGGTAATATATTTGTCAAGCATGGCAGCCTTGTCTGCAAGCTCCCTTTCAAGCTCTGCCATACGTATAACATATCCGCCTTTTTCGTCCCTTAAGCTGTCAGTTTCAATCTCCAGTGCCTTCAAACTGACCGCAAGCTGTTCACCTGTTTTGCAAAGCTCGTTATATATGCCGTCAAGCTCTTTACTCACTCTTTCAATATCGTCAGATGAGTAAAAGCCGTCAAGCATTTTTGTAATATGCACACCAAGGCAGTTCATTCTGCGGTCAATAGAATTTTCACGCTCATTTTTTACACCGATGAGCTGGTTTGCTTTTCTCTCAAGCTCCTTAACCTGTGTATGAAGTGTGTTATACTTTTTCGTATTTTCTTCAATAAGACTTGTATTGGCTTCAATTTCATTTTTCAGCCTGTTAAGCCTTTCATCATTTTCCGCACTGCACTGCTCGGCAGCAGCCTTAAGTGAATATTCCAAAGAGTGTTTATATTCATTTTCACCCTGATTACTCTTTTCCTCAATCTGCCTAATTACCGCATCACGCTTGCTTTCGTACTCACAAAGCCTTTTATAGCTGCGTGCGGCATTCAGCACATCAAAATAATGGGCTGCCTCTGCACGCCTTTTCTTTAAATCAGCCAGTATTTCGTTTTGCTCACTGTACTGCTCGTTTAAAGCATCGTATTCATCCCTGTATAAATAATATTTGCCCGAAAGCTCCTCCAGCCTGATATGTTCAAGCCTTGCCTTATGCTCCTCTGTCTGCTCCTTTACCCTGTCTGCCTTGTTCTGTGCCTCTTTCAGCACTATTTGCAGACTATAAGCATAGTCATACAGCCTTTCAAGTGAGGAATTATATTCCGACCAGATATTCCAAAGCTGTTCAACATCGGGCACAAGCTCCTCCAGCCTTTTAACAAACGCCTCTGTATCATCTCTGAGCGCTATGGTATCCTTTTTTGAGGCATAGCTGCCCGCATAATTTCTGAACATACTCTGCATTGAGCTGTCATCGTCACTGCGTTTTGTGTCATTGTTACTGCTGACACCAGGGATAATAAAGCTGTCAAGCAGGTCATCTGCCGTTTTGCAGTATTTAAAAAAGTCCTCAACTCCGCCCTCTCTGTTATTAATGGGACGCAAAATCTTCTCCCACTCGGAGCGCATAATTCCATACTCGTTCAGCCTGTCATAATATCCCCTTAAATCATCAGCAGAAAAATAATCCATTCTGCCCTTTATGTAGGAACGTGCCTCCTCAAAGGAAATTGCCTTAAATCTGCCGTTTTCCCTTACCGAAAGAGGAATACTTAAAATATCATTTTTATCACCCTTTATGGTATAATGGTTCATGAAGGTAAAAAATCTGACCGACGCATTACTGCCGCTTTCCGCATTTGTACCTGCGGTTATTGCTACGCCCGTCATCAGCCTGTATTCCGAATTATCAAGATGCCACTCTATAAGCACAAAGCTGTGGTCTGTGCTTTTATTAAAGTAGCTCTCTATTTTACGCCCCTGTAATGCCGCCTTAGGCAGAATATTCTGCATAATAAGCTGAATAATAACCGACTTGCCGCCGCCGTTATGCAGATTAATAAGGGTGTCCACACAGTGTCGGCTGCTGTCCTCAAAAACAAACAGCTCATCTGGAATAATCCTTTTGCCATCATTATACGCAAAATTGACGATACGTATTTTACTTATCGCAGGCATCTTCATCACCTCCACTAAATATCGCATTTATCTCTGCTACTCTCTGCTGGCTTAAAAAATAAGGCATAAGGTCGTTCAGCTTTCTTGTAGGCTTTATCCTTTCCTCATCATCACGAATAAAAAGCTCCTCACTCTCCAAAGCTCTTATCAGCGTCATTGCACAGCCATACTTTGAGTCCATTCCTCTGTTGATTTCGCCCGTTTTGGCAAGCCACTTTTCTGCAATACGCACAAAATCAAGGCTGTATGCCTTTGCTGCGTTTTCAAACTTATCAGCCTCGTTTTTTATCTGCTCACAGTGTGCGGTAAAATCAGATATAAAATCGTCCACTCTTATAAAATCCCTGCTGAGCGGCGATTTACCGCTGCCATGATAGAAAATATACAAAAGATATATACCGATATAATACAGTAAATATATATCATCAAGCCTTGCTTCTGATTTTATCTTTTTTCTGAAATCAACATTGTTCTGCAAAAACAGCTCATTTGTCTGATTGGGAATAAGATAAATTCTACCGCCTGTTCTGTATAGCTTAAAATCCAGCTCACGCTCCATTACCTCAAGCTCATCTCTTACCTCTGCATCATCTGCACAGGCATAGGCAAGCTCGTTGTCCTCTCTCGAAATATATCCCTTTTCCATAAGCTGCCTGAACACAAGCATTGTATTTACATTCATAAGCTCACCTCAATTAAAAAATCCGTTACACTGACGGATAAACCTCCATCAAGTGCAATCTCAAAAACACGTTCATCTCTGCCTATTTTTATATTATTCATTGTAAGCAGCCGCCTGTCCATCTCACTTAAACAGTACGACAAATCAAACTCGCCCATAGGCACAATTATCTGCGCCTGCTCTGCCTTCCATTTGGCAATATCAATTTCACCTATGGCATACAGCTTTAAAAGCACATCAAATAACGCATTTTCCTCACAAACATACGCTTTGTCTTTATCCGAAAGGCTGTTTATAAATTCGCTTGCCCTGTAACTGCTGTGTTTTGTGCTGTATTCAATAAACAACCGTATTATTTCCGCAAAACGCTTGTTCCTCTCCTCTGTTTTGCTTTGTATAATATCCTCGGCATTATTCAGGTCGATAAAATCCTCGTCGGGCTTATCTATCAGCTTTTTCTGCCTTGCATAAAGGCTTTCCGCACTGAAAAATCTTCCAAAGCTTGGTTTTGTAAGCGGAATAAACAGTCTGTACAGCTCTGCCGCCCTGTCACAATCCAGCTTTTGAGCCTGATTTAACAGCACCTCCTCAAAGCTGTAACGTTTTGATATATAATATGTAAAATCCTCATCAAGCTGTCTGCCGTAGCTTTCACTAAGAGAGAACTTTTTATTATATACCGCACTCTGCTCACGAATTGTAGTGTCTATATTGTCAAGTATTTCCTTAATTTCACGCTCGGTTACATCTGCATTGGCAATAGATGCGCCCTGCTGAACAGTTTCAATTATTTCCTCAAGCCTTTTGTAAACAATGGCACGTATATCCTCAAGCTGTTTCTGTTCGTCCTCAAAAACACCACGTACCCGTTTTATAATGTCCTCATATTCATCAACCGACACAGCCGAAATATTTTCTCTGCATCTAAGTATAAAATCGTCCATACCTGTCTTTAGTCCACGTATACGGCTGACAAGCTCCCTGCTTTGTGAAAGTGCCTTTGAGTAATTACCACGCTTTATAAACTCATTGAGCTTAAAACGGCTGACGGAAAAATCAAGCTCACTGTCAATCTCCTTTGTTCTGAACAGAAAATCAAGAGCCTCATCCGTCAGCTTATAACAGCCCCTGTCCTCAGAAATAATACTGCAGGAGGCAGGCTCAAAGCTCATGGTATCACTGTTAAATACCTCAAACTCACGCAGCCTGCCTCCGTTCTGTAACACATCAATCAATATATATTTTGTAATTTCCCCGCTGTATTCCCTGTCAATGCCATAAAGCTCCAGCACATTGGATACAAAGCCCTCAATATCTCTTTTTTCACATTTTTCATCATATCTTAAAGTATGGTCCATAATAAAAACCATAACCATTACAATAAGGTTGTCAAGTCTGTCTGAGCTGCCGTCAAAAAGCTCCTTTATGTTGTCCCTTACAACCCTCTGTGTCAGATATTTTACAAGGTTAAAAAACCTCATTCTCTTTTCAAAATCACTTAATATTTCCCTTGTACTGCCTGTAATCAAACAATCACCCCATATTATCACATAAAATATGATAGTTTATTATCTCCTGGGGCAGCCTTTTGCCCCTTTCAAGTATATAGTTTATAAGCTTTTGCTCCTGCTCTGTAAAAAGCGGAAGTATTTCCGTCATATTCAATTCAAAATTACGCTTGTCGTCACTATTGGGCAAAGAAGTAATATCACACAGCTC
>CABUWB010000114.1 GCA_902495025.1 uncultured Eubacteriales bacterium | reverse complement strand
CTGTTTATCACTATTGCCTGCGGTGCTGTATCAGGCTTCCACAGCCTTGTATCCTCGGGTACATCATCCAAAACAATCAGCAACGAAAAGGATATGCTTTTTGTTGGCTACGGTGCTATGGCACTTGAAACACTTTTAGGTGTTATCGCCCTTGTAATTGCAGTATCTGCTACAGGCGTAGACCTGCCTGAAAATGCAACACCATTCCAGATTTTCTCAATCAATATTGCGGCATTTTTGGAAACACTGCATATACCTGCATACGTTGCAAACAGCTTTATGACAATGTGTGTATCAGCGCTTGCCCTTACCTCGCTTGACAGTGTTGCACGTATCGGCAGAATGTCCTTCCAGGAGCTGTTTATGGGAGAAAGCTCCGACCCTAAGGATTTCAAAGGCGCACAGAAAATACTTTGCAATAAGCACTTTGCAACAATTATTACACTGTTCTTTGGCTTTTTGCTGACACTTGGCGGCTACAACAATGTATGGCCTCTCTTTGGTGCAGCAAACCAGCTGCTTGCATCTCTTGTACTTATTGCCCTTGCTGTATTTCTGCGTACAACAGGCAGAACAGGCTGGACACTGTATTTCCCAATGTGTATGATGCTTGTTGTTACCTTCACCGCTCTTGTACAGTCGGTTATCGGTATTATTAAGAGCATTGGCGCTGGCGAATTTGTATTTATGGTAGGCGGCTTGCAGCTTATTGTTGCAATTCTGCTTATGGCACTTGGTCTTATGGTTGCCGTACACTGCTTTGGCAAGCTCGTAAAGACTGAATCAAAATAATGTAATATATATGAAATGCTCTGCCGATATTATTGAGGCAGAGCATTTTTATTGCGCAATATAAACGTAAATTAGAGTTTATGGGGTAACATTAACAACCCAACATTTAAATCAATAACGTATGGATTTACCGTAGGGGCGGCAATCTGCCGCCCGTTAGCAATGATAATATGCTAAAATTAGGGCGGATATGGAATCCGCCCCTACGTAACCAATAATAGCATTGTTGCATTGCATACAAATTAGGTGTTGGTTTGTTTAAATATCCTGCATATAAGCTAAATTATGCAAAAAAATCAATTAACGTTGTAATTAACTTGTAGGGGCGGATTCCATATCCGCCCGAAAACCAACGGTACTATAAACTCTAATTTAACCTATATATAATAATAAAAGGGATTACTGCCTTTGCAATAATCCCTTAAACACTTAATATAAATCCGAATTAAGCTACCTTATTAACAAGCTTAGCAAGTCTTGACTTCTTGCGTGAAGCGTTGTTCTTATGGTAAACACCCTTTGTGCAAGCCATATCAATAGCCTTAGTAGCTGCAACAAGAGCAGCCTGGGCCTGAGCCTTATCACCTGCGTTGCAAGCGATAACAACCTTCTTAATAGCTGTCTTAACTGCAGACTTAATCATTTTATTTCTTAAAGTTTTCTTGTTAATAACTAAAATTCTTTTCTTAGCAGACTTAATATTTGCCACTGTAGTTTCCTCCCGAAATAATAATCAATATAATAAGTATCTGCGTCGGCAAACGGCTTTAGAGGGGTTTAAACAGTATGTAACGAACATACTCCCGCAAACCGACAACAGTTATATTATACACAAGTATACGCCTTTAGTCAAGCATTTTTTACCTGTTTTACGCAATATTTTTACAAATATTTCTCGGGTACATTATATCCGGCTGCAGCAAGCTCGGCAGCATAGCTTTTATCGGCAAGTCTTTCCTCGGACTGCCTGCGCAGTGTATCAAACTTGCGCTCCTTTGCACCGCTTTTAATCCTTATAACATCAAAGAGCATAAATACCGCAACAATAAGCCCTACAACACATATAGCTGCCATTTTAACCGAATATGTGCCATTCAGGCTTATTGTGGCAAACATAGCAGCCGCAGATAGCAGCGCACATACCAGCCCCACCGCCATACACATAAGCGATTTTTTTACGGACATAGCATCGGGTGCAATACCGTCAACAGCTATTTCATGGTATCTTGGGTCGATATATTTTTCTCCACAGCTGCTGCATTCCCTTATAGGGCTGCCATACTCCCAAGCCCTTTCATCATAGTTAAACAGCCCTTTACCACAGTATGGGCACTCACCGTTTGTTTTAAGCATGATAATCCCCCTATTATGTAAACAGAGGCTGTTACATTGAACAGCCTCATAATTAATTATATCAATTTATCAGTTATTGCAGTTATATACAATACCCTTGCCGCTGTCAACCTTTACAAGCAGATTGTCGGGGATAACCTCCTCAACATTCTTTTCAGTATAGATAACAGGGATATTAACCGACTTTGCAGCGTCAATAAGCACCTTAAAGTCATCATTTTTAGCACTGCCCACAATAAGAGCGGCAGACTGTTTAACATAGGTTGCAAGCTCTGCGCTGTTATCGGCAGTAACCATAACCATACCCTTTTTAAATTTAAGGTCAAGGTTATCATTTGAGCTGATAAGCATTGTACGTGCAGTTACGTCCATAGCAGAGGTATTTCTGCTGTAAGCCTCAATCACCTTTCTGCCTACAACACCAACCTTAAGGGTATTTGTTGCACCCATTGCACCAAGAGGTGTACCGCCTGTAAATACAATAATATCGCCAACCTGTGTAAGACCAATGCGATTTGACTCCTCACATACATCCTCAAAAAGCTGATGGAAATTATCCTCTCTGTAGGTAACCCCCATAGGGATAGCGCCCCAGATAAGGCTTAACTGGCGGAGAGTTCTTTCATTTGGTGTACAAGCAAGGATAGGGCAGGCTGGTCTGTACTTTGCAACCATTCTTACAGCACGACCTGTCATACTTACTACTGCAATGAGCTTAGCGCCAAGGTCATGTGCGGTTGTACATGCACTGTGGCTTACTGCGCTTGCAATGTTTGGCAGAAGCACTGTTCTGTTTTCATCAAACTTTTTGATATAGTCAAAGCTGCTTTCAACCTCTCTTGCAATCTTATCCATAGCCTTGATAGCCTCAACAGGATACTTACCCTTTGCACTCTCACCAGAGAGCATTACTGCATCTGTTCTGTCATATATAGCGTTTGCAACGTCACTTACCTCTGCACGTGTAGGACGTGGATTCTTTGTCATGGATTCAAGCATCTGTGTAGCTGTGATAACGGTTTTAGCCTTTTCACGACACTTTTTAATAAGCATCTTCTGAATGATAGGTACTTCCTCAAAAGGAATTTCAACGCCGAGGTCGCCTCTTGCAACCATAACGCCGTCTGTTACCTCAAGAATCTGGTCTATATTGTCAACGCCGTCCCTGCTTTCAATCTTTGAAATAATCTTTACATCAGCGCCGCCGTTTTCCTCAAGCACCTTTCTGATTTCAAGCACGTCTGATGCGGAGCGGATAAAGGAAGCTGCAATATAGTCAACACCCTTTGTGATACCAAACTTAATATCGTCAATATCCTTCTGTGTAAGTGCAGGAAGGTTAATGTGTACATCAGGTACGTTTACGCCCTTCTTAGAGCCGATTTCGCCGCCGTTCATAACGGTACAGTGGATATTGCTGCCGTTAATCTCGTCAACCTTCAGCTCGATAAGACCGTCATCAATAAGAATTGTAGAGCCGATATTAAGGTCGTCAGCAAGCTGCTTGTAGGTAACGGAAACCTTAGTTTCATCACCGATAATATCATCAGTTGTTACTGTAAACTTCTGACCTGCAACAACATTGATTGAGCCGCTTGCAAAATCACCTGTACGGATTTCGGGTCCCTTTGTATCAAGCACCATAGGGATATGTGCGCCCATTTCCTCTCTTGCCTTAATGAAGTTGTCCATTCTCTGGCCATGCTCCTCGTGGCTGCCATGTGAAAAATTAAACCTTGCGGCATTAAGACCAGCCTCGATAAGCTTTTTTATAATCGGTACCTCATTTGTAGCAGGACCAAGTGTTGCAACAATTTTTGTTTTACGCATATTGTTTTATCTCCTTTAGTTCTTTAATATCATTTTTACCCATTGGGACAGGGTTATTCGTCCCTTCCCTCGCCCGATTTAACCAAACCGTAGGCGGTGTAAATATCAGCCTTTCCTCTTACCTTGATAGCCGAAGTATTCTCTGTAAATTGTACAATTAAAACTTCACCCTCGTCAAGTTTTTCAGTGTGATGAAACTTGGTGTCCTCACCCCTTGTAAGGCCTATAACATTAACCCCTTTTTCAAGAGATTTAACACAAATATAGGGTAATTCCGCATCAGTTTTATCTATATTATCCATCAAAACAATTCACCCCTTTGGTTTTATTATTAAAATTACACAAGTTTATGCCCATTAATCTGTCAAATTTCTACACGTACACACTATGTCAGTTTTACATCAATTTAAACAAGTCTTAACATAACCATATAGAACACCGTACCCGCAAATATACTGAGCATTGTATTTTTAAAGCGCAGCTGCAAAAGTATAACCGCCGCAGCCGCAAGCAGCTCGGGTATGCCATGCGTACCAGTAAGAAATTTTACATCCTTATAACAATATATTATTATAGCACTAATCAGCGCCGGTGGCAAATATTTTCCTACAAACAATATTATAGGTGCAGGGCTATCACCACCCTTTTGTCTGCCGAAAAGCACAAAGGGTATTGCCCTTGTCGCAAAGGTTACAGCAGCCATAAGCGCTATTGCCAGTATCAGCTTTGTATCACTCATCACCCTCTGCCTCCTTTATGCGCTTTTTAAAAACTATAAGCAGTATAACCGACAGCACCGCACCGCCAAGCAGAATATTGCCCTTGCCAAGCACAGCCCACGCAGCAAGCGCAGAGCCTGCACCTATTATAAACGGCAGCCTTGTTTTATAGGTTTTAAGCTGGTCGGTAATAATTACAAGAAACAGCGCCGTCATGGCAAAGTCAAGCCCTGTTGTGTCAAACTTGACCGCTGTACCCAGCAGTGCGCCAAGAAAGCTTGCAAACACCCATGAAAACTGGTTTATAACCGTTACATAAAACGGAAATTTTCTTGTATCAAGCGTATTAGGACAGCTCACACCCGTCATAAGTGCATAGGTTTCGTCCGTCAGACCGAATATAAGGTAAAGCCCCTTTAAACCGTAGCCCTTGTACCTCTCCAAAAGCGAAAGCCCGTAAAACAGGTGCTTTGAGTTTATCAGAAAGGTTGATATTGCTATTGTTATATAAGGCGAATTATTTTTTATAAAATCCACCGCAAGATACTGCCCTGCACCCGTATAAATGGTTGTGCTCATTAGTACCGCCGTCAGCAGCGAGCAGCCAACCGAGGTTATCATAAGCCCAAAGGCAAAGCCCGACGGCAGATAGCCCAGTATTACCGGCGTACATACACGCAGGGCGTATTTAAACGTCTTTTTGTCCACAAAAGCTCCTCTTTTCTCCACACCAAAAAGACGCTGCCGCCCTTGGCAGGGATAAATATTAATTAATCAGTGTTTTCTTACTTAACCACAACGCAGCCCTCGCCGCAAAGCTGTGTAAGCGCCGCAACAAGCGCCTCTGACGGCTTTATATAAAACTGCGGCGGTACAGTCATTCTCTTTGTTGTTTTTTCATCGTAAATCATGACCTTGGCATGACCTCTGCTTTTAACAAGCAGGGTTTTAACATCTTCAAGCTCTATATTTTTATCAGCAGGCAACTTAATCCAAAGGGTTTTTGACGCCTCGTCAAGCTCGGCGTAAGCCTTGATGCCATCGGCAACAATTTTTGCACCCTTATCCTCGGATATATCCGCCTTGCCCGAAACCAGAATAACCTTATTTTCACCGAGTATGGAAACGGCTCTCTCATATAACTGTGGGAACACAATAACGTCGATTGCGCCGTTCATATCCTCCAGCGTCACATAAGCCATTTTTTGATTTTTTTTGGTAAATTTAACCGAAATTGAGTCAATTATACCGCCTATAATTACCTGCTGCTTATCTCTTATTTTGCCCTCTGCGCCTATCTCCTCATCATTCTGCGGAAAATCAAGCGTAGTACAGGATACAAACCTTTTCAGCACACCCTCATAGTCAGCAAGCGGATGTCCCGTAACGTAAATACCAAGCAGCTCCTTTTCAAGCGCAAGCTTTTCGGAAACAGCCAGCTCGGGTATATCGGGCAGAGCGTCCCTGTAAACATCCTCGGGTTTGTTTGCCGTCATCTCAAACAAATTCATCTGTCCTGCAATATTATTGCGGCGGCTCTGACCCATACCCATATGAATGAGCTTGCAGACCTGCAAATACTGTGAACGTTTGCCGCCAAGGCAGTCAAAGGCACCGCAGCCTATAAGGCTTTCAATACATTTGGTATTCATAATACTGCCCATGCGGTGCGTAAAGTGCGACAGACTTATGTAGCTTCCGTTTTTCTCCCTTTCGGCAG
>CABUWB010000113.1 GCA_902495025.1 uncultured Eubacteriales bacterium | reverse complement strand
CTTATGTTTACCTCGCCCGTCATGGCAATATCGTGCCTTACGGGTACGCCCGTCATGGCAGACACAACCGCCGTAACCATGGTAACGCCTGCAGACGGTCCGTCCTTTGGCGTTGCGCCCTCGGGTATGTGTATATGCACGTCGGTTTTTTCAAAGTCCAGCGTAATGCCAAGCCTGTCGGCATTTGCACGCACATAGCTCATGGCGGCAATACTGCTCTCCTCCATAACCTTGCCCACGTTGCCCGTAATTTTAACCTCACCCTTGCCGGGGTAGGTGTTTACCTCAACCTCTAACGTAGTGCCGCCCACACTCGTCCACGCAAGTCCTCTGCACACGCCGACCTCGTCGGTTTTATTAAGGCTGTCGCACAGTAACGGCTGCTTGCCGAGGTAGTCCGCAAGGTTTTTGGCGCTTACCGACATACCGCCGTCAAGGCTGTCGGAAAGCTTATTTTTAACGGCAATACGGCACAGCTTTTCAATATATCTTTCGGTCTGCCTTACGCCTGCCTCACGTGTGTAGCCCTCAATTATGGCAGTAAAGGCGCTGTCCCTTATTTTCAGCTCATCACGTTTAAGGCAGTGCCTTTTAAGCTGCTTTGGGTACAAATATTTCTTTGCGATAACCAGCTTTTCCTCATTAGTATAGCTCGAAAGCTCGATAATATCCATTCTGTCCCTTAGCGGTGCAGGTATGGTGTCAATATTGTTTGCGGTGCAGATAAAAAGCACCCTGCTTAAATCAAAGGGCATATCTATATAATTGTCCCTGAAAGCGGAGTTCTGTTCGCCGTCAAGCACCTCAAGAAAGGCAGAGGCAGGGGCGCCCTTGTAGTCGCTGGAGAGCTTGTCGATTTCATCAAGCAGAATAAGCGGATTTGACGTGCCAGCCTGCTTGATTGCGGCTATAATTCTGCCGGGCATTGCGCCTATGTACGTTCTGCGGTGTCCCCTTATTTCAGCCTCGTCATGCACACCGCCAAGGCTGAGCCTTACGTACTTGCGGTTAAGCGCCTCCGCAACCGACTTGGCAACCGAGGTTTTACCAACTCCGGGAGGGCCTGCAAGGCAGAGTATTGAGCCGCCTGCGCTGCTGCCAGAGAGCTTTACGGCAAGAAACTCAATTATGCGCTCCTTGACCTTTTCAAGCCCATGGTGGTCCCTGTCGAGTATTTTTTCAGCCTGTGTAATGGAGTTGTGCTCCTCGGTGTAAATGCCCCATGGCAGGGCAAGCACCTCGTCAATATAATCACGTATGACAGAGCCCTCCTGTGCGCCCATAGGCACTCTTTTAAGCCTGTCAAACTCCTTTTCGAGCTTGTCAGTTACGTACTGCGGCAGCTTTAAGGCTGACATACGCTCCCTGTAATCGGCAATTTCGGCGCTTGTGCCGTCGTCGCCAAGCTCCTCGTTTATCACCTTGAGCTGTTCACGCAGATAGTATTTTTTCTGCTCCTTTTCAATATTAGCCTTTACCCTGCGGGATATGTCGTTTTTGATTTTAAGCACCGCATTAAGCCTGTTCATCACCTTTACAAGCTCCAGACCACGCTCGTATACATCAAGCGTTTCCAGTAGCCGCTGCTTTTCCTCCACGCTGACGTCAAGCCCTGAGGCGATTGCGTCAAAGCCCTCGCCAAGCCTGCCCTCCTCCGCAAGGGATAAAAGGTCGCTTTCAAAAAAGCGTGGGTTGAGTGCGGCGTGGCTTGCTATGGTGTCGTTAAGGGTTTTAAGCAGAGCCTCTATATGCAAATCGTCGGTATCAAGCACGCTGTCAGCCTCAACAACGGTTGCACGCAGATAGGATACCGCCCTGTTGTCAAAGGCTTTAAGCTCCGCACGCACAAGACCTGTTGCGCTGATACGTGCTATATTGCCCGGTATGCGAGCCGCCTTGTTGATTTTGGCAATAACGCCCATACCGTACAGCCTTTCAGTCCTTATGGTTTCATCAAGAGGGTCGCTCTGCGCCACCATAAACACAAGACCGTCGCCCTCCATTGCCGCCTCCATAGCCTCGTAGGACTTGCGCCTTATTATGTCCACATTAAAGCTGGTTTCTGGAAAGGCGCACATGCCCCTTAACGCTATAACGGGCAGGGTATGTATTCTGTTTTCCAAATCCATAATTTATATCATTCCTTATCCATTTTCAAATCACTATCCCTATAATTATATTATAAAATCAGAATAATAGCAACCATTCATTGAAAACCGCACGCTGCGGCGCACGCTAGAAAGTGCCGCAAATCCGCTTAATAAGCGGCACCGCACGCTCGCACGCTAAAACGCACAAAAACTTTTATTTTGTGTTTTTTTTTAAAATTCTTAAGATTTAAGGTTTGTCAGTTTTTGGCAGTTTTAGTGTTTTATATTGTGGGTGTAAATAAAAATAGATTAAAAAGGAGGGATTTATTATGTTTAATACTGATTGGTACAATTCGTGCAAGCGTACTCTGGAGGGGCTGAAAGATAAACCGCCCGAGGGCAGACTGCGGTATATTTTTGTTGTAGACAGCGCCTCAATATGTGAGTCGGTATTATACAGCGGCTGTAATGCGGTGCTTATAAGGGGTAAGTCAGACCTTAATGAAATACTGCCGTTGCTGTTTGATTTAAACTACACCGAGTACATTATTATACCCTGCTGCTCAAATGCTGTAAACGCCGAAATTGAGAGTGATATAAAAGCCGAAAGGCGCATAACAAGGGGTACATATCTGCTATTTGGCGGCAAGCGCAGCTATTACGAGGTACACCCCGACGAGCTTAACGGCAGGATTGACAAAATTATTACGTCCCTTGAAAAGCCCTCTGCGCTTAAAAGGGACCTTACAACAGGGCTTATAATAGCCAAGGCGAGTGAAAACCTGTACAGGGACATAGCGGACTATATAATAGGAAAGTACGACATTGTAAACCTTGACGGTGAAACCCGTATACACAAGCTTGGCAGATATTACAGCCTTTATACGGCGGATAAAAACCACAATATACTGCTTGATGAGCTGGACAACTCCTCGGCTAAATTCAGAAATGAGGTGTTTATATACATACGTAAATTTGCACCGCAGCGCAATATCACAAAGGGCTATGTGCCTTTCAATAACTGTGTTTATGACATACGCAGGGGTGATGTTGCCGACTATAACGAGGATATGTACTTTGCGCACCTTATACCCCATAAGCTGGATATAAATTTGCGTGACAGCAAGGCAAGCGAGCTTATAGGTAAGTTCTTCAATGACATTTCCGCAGGTGATGACGAGGTATGTATGCTGCTGTTTGACCTTATAGGCTACTGCCTGCTTGACGGCAATCCGTTTCAGAAAACGTTTTTCATATACGGCAGCGGCGGCAACGGCAAGGGAGTGTTCTTTTCACTGTTAAATGCCATTATGGGCGAGGAGAATGTAACCTACCGCACATGGGACGATTTAAGCAGAGCTACTGGGCGCAACGGTATGATTGATAAGCGCCTTGTGCTGTGTAATGATATTGACAGCAATTTTGTAAAAGAGCCGCAGTCGCTTAAAACACTGGTGAGCTGTGAGCCGCAGGTGGTTAAGCAGCTTTACTGTGATGAATACACCGCCACCTTCAGAGGTAAAATAATATCCTCGGGCAACTGTATACCAAAGGTGAACGATACCTCAAACGGCTGGGGCAGACGTCTTGTTATTATACCGTTTAAGGGTGATTTCAGAGCCAAGCCCGATATAACGCTTACCAAAAAAATTACAAGCGAAAGAGTTATTGAGGTGCTGCTGCCAACCTGTCTTATGCGCCTTGACGGGCTGTTAAAGAGGGGTATACACTCACCTAAGGCTGTTATTGACGCCGTTAATGAATATAAACTGGAGAATAACCCCATGCTGCTCTTTGCCAAGGAGTATTGCTCTGCTATTAAGGGCGAGGAGAATGCCAAAACGCTTGATGTGGTGTATAATGCCATGTATGTAAATTTCTGTAAGGAGAATAACTATAAGCCTATGAGCAAAATGAGCTTTGTCAAAAAGACTGACGAGGCAGGTATTGAAAAATACAGAGATAAGAGTACTGATAAAATGTTGTACTATGTGAATTAAGTTTTAAAGAAAATCATAAAATAAAAGTTTTTGTGCTTTTTAGCGTGCCAGCGCGCCCTTCCGCTTATTAAGCGGCTTTGCAGCACTTTCTAGCGTGCCGTACAGCGTGCCGCAGCGTGCCGTTTTGCAGTTTTGGGCAGTTTTGGATAAGTTATCCACATTTTTGAGGGGGTGTTAAATTATTGTTTAACGGTGTAAATCAACACCTAAACATTTTAATCGTAGGGGCGGCAACCTGCCGCCCGTTAGCAATGATAATATGCTAAAATTAGGGCGGATATGTTGCAATGGTTGACGGGCGGATAATATCCGCCCCTACAAATTTAACGTTAGGTATAATGTTTAATGCCTAAAATTGATGTAATATTAAAAATCAAATACACCGATAAATCACAAAATCCTCTGTTTCTGGTACTCGCCCGTAATACCAAACTCGACCCACTCACAGATATTAACGGCGTGGTCGCCTATGCGCTCAAAATACTTACTTATCATAAGAAAGTCAACGCAGAGGTCAAGCCCTGTTTCATTCTGTCTGATTATATCCACAACCTCGCTTTTGGTTTTTTCAAACAGCTCGTCCATCACGTCGTCCTCCTCGGTAACGGACTTTACAAGCTGCAAATCCTGCTCAACAAAAGCCTTAACTGCATTGTGCACCATCTCGATAGCAACATCAGCCATGGTGGGTATATGCTCCACTATCTCAAATATATGCTCGCCCTTCATATACTTAACAAGCTCGGCAATATCGGCGGCATGGTCGCCTATGCGCTCAATATCGGTAACCATTTTAAGGGCGGTTGACACGCTCCTTAAATCCCTTGCAACAGGCTGCTGCCTTAATATAAGCGACAGACATTTAGCCTCAATCTGCTTTTCAGCCTCGTTTACGTCCCTGTCGCCTGCAATAACCGCCTCGGCAAGTCTCTCGTCCTGATTTTTAAAGGCGGTAATGGTGTTTTCAATTGCATGCTCCACCATTGCGCTCATCTTTATCATTTCCACATTAAGCAGCTCCAAATCGCTCTCAAAGCTGCGTCTTGTACTTCCACTCATACAATAATCCTCCCACTAACGGTATCAGCCGAAACGGCCTGTAATATAGTCCTCTGTGCGCTTGTCAACAGGGTGTGTGAACAAGTCGTCAGTTTTGCCAAACTCCACCATTTCACCTAAAAGGAAAAACGCTGTGTTATCCGAAATACGTGTTGCCTGCTGCATATTGTGCGTTACAATGGCAACGGTGTAGTCCTTTTTAAGCTCCGCCATAAGCTCCTCAATTTTGAGGGTGGATATGGGGTCAAGCGCAGAGGTTGGCTCGTCCATAAGCAGCACCTCGGGCTTTACGGCAAGCGCCCTTGCTATACATATCCTCTGCTGCTGTCCGCCAGAGAGCGCAAGCGCAGACTTTTTCAGCTTGTCCTTGACCTCGTCAAAGATAGCCGCACCCCTCAGACTGGTTTCCACTATTTCATCAAGCTTTGCCCTGTTCTTTATGCCATGTATACGGGGGCCATAAGCGATATTGTCGTAAATGCTCATAGGGAATGGGTTTGGCTGCTGAAATACCATGCCCACCTTTTTTCTTAAAAGCGTTGTGTCAACACCCTTGCCGTAAATGTTTTCGCCGTCAAGGGTAATTTCGCCCTCAATCCTTGCCTCGTCAACAAGGTCGTTCATACGGTTAAGCGTTTTTAAAAAGGTGGACTTGCCGCAGCCTGACGGGCCTATAAACGCAGTAATCTCCTTTTCGGGTATATCCATACTCACGTTTTTAAGGGCATGGTTTGTGCCGTAATATAAGTTAAGATTTTTTATACTCATTTTTACACTCATAGCATTATCTCCTCAGTGTTTACTTAATTCGTTCCTGCCTTAGCTGCCGCAAACTTTGCCAGCGCATTTATACCAAGCACTATTACAAGCAGTACCAGCGCAATACCGAAAGCGTGTGTGTAGTCAGCCTTTGACATACTTAAATAAAGCTGTATTGTCAGCGTACCGCCCGAGGTCATTACATGCGAGAATAACGACTTTGGCAGCAGATACGCACTGCCTGCAGTAAAGAGCAGGGCGGCAGACTCACCCACGATACGTCCTATACTTAAAATTATGCCTGTAAGAATACCGGGCATTGCAGAGGGCAGAATAACCGTCCTTATCATATACCACTTTGTTGCACCTATGCCAAGTGCGCCGCTCCTGTAGCTGAAGGGTACGGTTTTAAGTGCCTCCTGTGTGGTACGTATAATAATTGGCAGTACCATAATTGTAAGCGTAAGCGAGCCGCAGAGTATGGAAAAGCCCAGCTTTAACGCAGTACCGAAAAAT
>CABUWB010000112.1 GCA_902495025.1 uncultured Eubacteriales bacterium | reverse complement strand
TTTATGCCAAAAGCGGTTATGAAAAGGGCGCATACGGCAATGCGGACAGCCCATACAGAAGCTATTTTAAGTGGAATGAGGACGGCAGCTATGACGGCTGGTGGGGACATGAAAACCACCCAAAGCTCAACTATGAGCAGTCCGAGGAGCTTTACAACTATATACTTAATATAGGAAGAAAGTGGGTATCACCGCCATATAACTGCGACGGTTGGAGGCTTGATGTTGCTGCCGATTTAGGTTTAAGCCCCGAGTTTAACCATAAATTCTGGCGGGATTTCCGCAAGGCGGTAAAGCAGGCTAATCCAAAGGCAATAATACTTGCCGAGCATTACGGCGACCCTAAGGACTGGCTGAAGGGCGACCAATGGGATACGGTAATGAATTATGATGCCTTTATGGAGCCTGTTACGTGGTTTTTAACTGGTATGGAAAAGCACAGCGAGTCTGCCGATGAGAGACAGTATAACAATGCGGCGGCATTTGAGGGTGCAATGCGCTATTACAGTGCAAGGTTTTCTTATGAAAGCCTTAGTGTTGCCATGAATGAGCTGTCAAACCACGACCATTCCAGATTTCTTACAAGAACAAACCGACAGGTTGGCAGGCTGCATACCGTTGGTGCGGCAAAGGCTGACGAGGGTGTAAGCAAGGCTGTTATGAAAATGGCAATTACAATGCAGATGACATGGCGTGGAGCACCTACAATCTATTATGGTGATGAGGTTGGCGTTACGGGCTGGACTGACCCCGATAACAGGCGTACCTACCCATGGGGTAATGAGGATAAGGATATTTTTGCCTATTACAAGGCAATGATTGCCATACACAAAAAGTATAAGGCAATAGCCACAGGCTCGCTAGATTATCTCTACCTTGATTATGGGCTTATTTGCTGCGGCAGGTGGAATAATGAGGAAAAGCTGGCAGTAATTGTAAATAATAATGACTGTGTACGCACCGTAGAGGTACCCGTATGGCGTATGGAAATGCTTAACGGAGCAAGTATGTACAAAATTATAGAGTCCTCACAGGACGGATATAAACAGGATAATACACCTTATACCACAAGAAGCGGCAATGTTGTCGTGGAGGTTGCTCCAAAAAGTGCCATTGTGCTTGCAAATATAATAAAATAACCAATATAAAACGATGCTGTGTTTAGACGGACATTATTTATGGAGTAAATTAATATGAAATAGGTAACCTTTGTTTAATTAATCCTTTATTGCTTTGGTGCGTGAGCTTTTGTGGTTTCTCCATAGTTTAAATTACCATTAAGATAGATAATTACAATGAAAATGATATTATAGTCTTTGAGGAAATAGGAAAAAGTGATGAAGAATAATATAAATGTAGATAAAATGCAGGATTTACAAATTGACAAGGAAACAGAACAAGCGGTTAACGAAAAAAAGAAATTTGCTGTTTCGGTAAAGGAGTTTGCTGGAAATGTTGGAGAAAAAGCTGGTATATTAGCTAAGAAATCTACAGAAACTCTTGACAAGACTAAAGAAGCGGTATTTCACACAGTAGATGTAAATGGTGATGGTCAAATAGATATTGAAGATGTTATTCTAATGGCATTTAAAGTGCCTGGAGTAAGTATCAATCGTGATATTTTTTTGAGAAAAGAGCTTCAGACCAAGTACGATGCTGATGTAATAGAAAAAGTCATAGAAGAAACGCCGTTGAAAGCTAATATCAGTCAAGATGATATTGATAAAATAGCAACAGCTATAATTCAAAATGAAAGAATTAAAGTGTCTGGTATTTCTGCAGCATTAGGTACGCCAGGAGGTGTTGCCATGGCAGCAACAATACCAGCAGATATAGCACAATATTATGGATGTATGTTGAGGGTTGCACAGAAATTACTATATTTGTATGGATTTCCTCAGATAGAATATAAGGAAAATGAGCAAGCCTTTGATACTGAAACAATGAATCAGATTATTTTATGCATGGGAGTTATGTTCGGCGTGGCTAATGCAAAAAATGGTTTGCTTGCAATCGCTAAGGCTTTAGGTACTGGTGTTGAGAAACAACTGGTAAAGAAGGCATTAACAAAGGGTACAATTTATCCTGTTGTTAAAAGTATTAGCAAATGGTTTGGTATAAAAATGACAAAAGAAGTATTTGCAGGTTTCTTTAAAAAAGCAATTCCAGTGGTTGGTGGAGTGGTTGGCGGTGGATTGACATATGCAACATTCAAACCATGTTGTGTTAAATTAAAGAATGTATTGCAGGATACTTACTTGAGTAATCCAAATTATAATGAAAAAGATGCGGATATTGTTTTTATCGAAGCTGACATAGAAACAAATTACATAGAAGAATAATCGAATGAACTAAAGGGAATATCCAAATAGGAATAATTTGATAGATGTCAATTTATTGAATTGAAAAATATTGAGTCTGTGAAAAATTAATACCGTATGGATTTATTGTAGGGGCGGCAATCTGCCGCCCGTTAACCATTGTGGTTTGTTCTACATTCGGGCGGATAATATCCGCCCCTACGGGTTGATGTTCAGCATAGCGCTTAGTTTATAAATATTAATTTATCTATTATACATCTCAAAAAAAGGCTGTTGCAAATCAATGCAACAGCCTTAATTTTTACACAATATCTGTAACGGTATATCCCAGTTTTTCAATAGCCTCGGTTATATCCTCATCGCTTACGGCGCCTATTACCTTAGCCCAGCCCTCCTCAAGGCTGACCTGTACGTCCTCGGTATTTTCCATTTTACAAAGTATTTCTTCAACCATATTTGCACAGTTTTGGCATTTCATTCCCTCAATAAAAACCTGTTTCATAAAAAATCCTCCTTTATATAATGTATTTACACCTTAATAATACCATATTTTACAGATTAAGGAAAGTGCGAATATACAATTTAACGCAGATGTGTTATAAAAGACGCTGTCGCTTGTTTATAATTCATACGGCAAAATATTTTTGCACTGATATAGGACGGTGTTTTTTGTGCATAATAAACAAAAAGCGTTAAAAAGAATGAAAAAAATAAAGCGGGTAGATTTGGTTAGGATAAGATAACCGTTTTTTCTCTTTTGTTAAAAAAAATCCTTTAAATATGGTGTTTTGATAAAAAATAACATACAAAAAATTTAGATTTATTTAGTTATCGGTGGCTAACTATTTATCAAACCACTAGATATAGTGGTTTGAATTTTTGCATAAAATTTTTTTTATCTGCAAAATATCCCTTGTATATTATTATTATTTTTAAGCAAAATATTAACGAAATTTCCATATATTTAGAGTGCTGCTTTTCTTGACCTTTATCGACAAAAAATATATAATATAACTTGTGCGAAGTAGACAAATAAAACTTGTTTTATTTGAATACGAGCGCAAGTTACCGACACGAAACGCAGTGGAGTGGAGGTAGTAATATTGATTTGCGCAGCAAATCGGTGGCTTGCTTTGGCAAGACACAATCGGAACGCCAGTTCCGATATATTATTGTCGAAAGAAAAACGGACATTTTTTCGGCAGCACTGCAGGCAATTGCAGACAAACAGGAGAAGTTTATATAAGTTAATCAACATTTATATAATGGAGGATTTTTAGAATGAAAACACAATGGCAGGGCTTTAAAAGCGGTCTTTGGAACGAGGAAATCAACGTAAGGGACTTTATACAGCGCAACTACACTCCATACGAGGGTGATGAGTCCTTCCTTGCAGGCCCTACAAAGGCTACAACCGAGCTTTGGGAGCAGGTGCTCGAGCTTGGTAAGAAGGAGCGTGAGGCAGGCGGCGTGCTGGATATGGACACAAAGGTTGTATCCACTATCACATCACATGGCGCAGGCTACCTTGACAAGAGTAAGGAAAAAATCGTAGGCTTCCAGACAGATAAGCCCTTCAAGCGTGCACTCCAGCCTTACGGCGGTATCCGTATGGCAATGAAGGCTTGCTCAGATAACGGCTACCAGGTTGACCCTGAGGTTGTTGAAATTTTTTCAACCCACAGAAAGACACACAACGCAGGCGTGTTTGATGTTTACACACCAGAGATACGTGCGTGCCGTTCAAACCACATTATCACAGGTCTGCCAGACGCTTATGGCAGAGGCCGTATCATAGGCGATTACAGACGTATTGCCCTCTACGGTGTTGACAGACTTATTGAGGATAAGCAGGAGCAGAAAGCGTCCACACCAAGCGTTATGTATGATGATGTTATACGTGACAGGGAGGAGCTTTCAGAGCAGATAAGAGCACTGGAGGATTTAAAAAAGCTCGGTGAGATTTACGGCTTTGATATTTCACAGCCTGCAAGCAATGTGCAGGAGGCTATCCAGTGGACATATTTCGGTTACCTTGCTGCTGTAAAGGAGCAGAACGGTGCTGCAATGTCGCTTGGACGTACCTCAACCTTTATTGATATTTACGCAGAGCGTGACCTTGCAAACGGTGTATTTACAGAGGAAGAAATACAGGAGTTTGTTGACCACTTTATTATGAAGCTCCGCCTTGTTAAGTTTGCACGTACACCCGAGTACAACGCACTTTTCTCAGGCGACCCTACATGGGTAACCGAGTCAATTGGCGGTATGGGTATTGACGGCAGACCAATGGTTACAAAGATGAGCTTCCGTTATCTCCACACACTGGAGAATATCGGCACAGCTCCAGAGCCAAATATGACAGTGCTCTGGTCTACAAGACTGCCACAGAATTTCAAGCGTTTCTGTGCAAAAACATCTATCAACACATCATCAATCCAGTATGAAAATGATGACCTTATGAGGGTTACACATGGTGACGATTATGCTATTGCCTGCTGTGTATCCTCAATGCGTGTAGGTAAGGAGATGCAGTTCTTCGGCGCAAGAGCAAACCTTGCAAAGTGTCTGCTTTACGCTATCAACGGCGGTGTGGACGAGGTAAGCAAAAAGCAGGTAGGCCCTAAGTTCCGCCCTGTTACATCAGAGTATCTTGACTTTGATGAGGTTATGGAAAAGTATAACGATATGATGAAATGGCTTGCGGGTGTTTACGTAAACGCACTTAACATCATTCACTATATGCACGATAAGTATTGCTATGAAAAGCTTCAGATGGCTCTACACGATAAGAACGTTACACGCTGGTTTGCAACAGGTATTGCAGGTCTTAGCGTTGTTGCCGACTCACTTTCGGCTATCAAGTACGCTAAGGTAAAAACCATTCGTGATGAAAACGGCATTGTTGTTGACTATGAGGTTGAGGGTGATTTCCCTAAATACGGCAACAATGATGACAGGGTTGATAAAATGGCTGCAAACCTTGTACACACTTTCTTACAGTATGTAAAGGCTAACCATACCTACAGAGGCGGCATTGCAACAACCTCAATCCTTACAATTACATCCAATGTAATGTATGGTAAAAATACAGGTGCCACACCTGACGGCAGAAAGGCAGGCGTGCCTTTTGCACCGGGTGCTAACCCAATGCACTCAAGAGATACTCATGGTGCGGTTGCATCTCTTGCATCAGTATCTAAGCTGCCATTCAGGGATGCACAGGACGGTATTTCAAATACGTTCTCAATTATCCCTGGTGCGCTCGGCAAGGACGATGCAGTATTTGTGGGCGACCTTGATATTGATTTAGAAATAAACAAATAATATAAGGGTGTATTTTATGGATAATAAAAATAAACAGGCTGAAGATATTGTCGATATGATAGATAGCTTTATGTCGCAGGGCGGCGGTCATATTAATGTAACGGTTAATAATGACGGCGGCGTCAGCCTTGAAAAAACCGTAAAAGTAACAAACTCGCTTGAATGTGCCGAGGGTGATATGGCTTGCTCCGTACCTACCCTTTTTGAGGGACTTGACAGCGATATTACCGATAATTAATAACAGGAGGAATATATTATGAGTAATGAACAGCAGATTGATAACCTTGTATCGCTCCTTGACGGCTATGCAGAAAAGGGCGGTCATCACCTTAATGTAAATGTATTTAACAGAGATACCCTGCTTGACGCACAGAAGCACCCAGAAAAGTACCCACAGCTTACAGTACGTGTTTCGGGCTATGCGGTAAACTTTATCAAGCTTACTAAGGAGCAGCAGGACGAGGTAATTTCACGTACCTTCCATCAGTCACTTTAATATTTCAGGTGTCGGAACTGCCGTATTTTATGCGGCAGTTCTTTTTGTGTGTGAAAATTAGAGTTTATCGATGTGTCGCTGGCGCAACACACCGATAAGATGAAATACACTGCGTGCATTTCATCTTGCTGGGGTACTAGCGTACCCACCAAGGAAGTAACAACCCGTGCCTCGCTACGCTCGACACAGTTTGCATTTATGTAATAAATGCAAATCCCTTTGGGATGGCTTAATTTTACAAAATTAAGCCACATTATCCCTCGGGCGGGCAAAGCCCACCC
>CABUWB010000111.1 GCA_902495025.1 uncultured Eubacteriales bacterium | reverse complement strand
TTCGTGAACGTGAAAATCAAGCGTTCTGTTTTCAACATTTACTACGCTTAATATATTACCGTTAAGCTCTGCTATTTTCTGATATACATACAGCTTATCAACTTTATTTACTTCGTTTAACAGGTTTATTGCTTTCATAGTATTTCCTCCAATAACTATTATATTCAATAGTCGAAAAAAGGGAAGCATCACTGCTTCCCTTAAAAGTTATTACTCAGCAACAGGATAAACAGAAACCTGCTTCTTATCTCTGCCCTTTCTCTCGTACTTAACTCTGCCGTCAACAAGAGCAAAAAGTGTATCGTTGCCACCCTTGCCTACGTTGATACCGGGATGAATCTTAGTACCTCTCTGAGTGTAAAGAATGTTGCCAGCCTTAACTACCTGACCGTCTGCACGCTTAGCACCTAAACGCTTGGACTCGGAGTCACGGCCGTTCTTAGTAGAACCAACACCCTTTTTATGAGCAAAAAACTGAAGGTTAATTCTTAACATTATATTGCACCTCCTAATCAAATACCTTTAAATCGTTACTATAATCAAGCTCAATTTGTTTTAATCCTAAGACTAAGGAATTCAGCAGCAGTGAGGCATTATTATCCTTACCGCCCTTTTCCAGATAAGGCAGTGAAAATATCATATCCCCGCCTTCCTGCGATGCGTCCAGTGTAAAATCAAGCTCAGTAAATGCCTCAATACTGTTTACGGTATTAAAGCAGAGTGCCGATACTGCCGAACACACTATGGGGTCGCCATGGTTTTCAACCTTAAAGCCGAAAGCCTGACCTGCCGAATTGCGGTATATATATGCCTTAATCATAATCAGCCGTTAATTTTTTCAATCTTAAGCTTTGTGAATGGCTGTCTGTGACCGTTCTTCTTGTGGAAGCCCTTCTTAGGCTTGTACTTGTAAACGATAACCTTCTTAGCCTTACCATCACCGATAACGGAAGCCTTAACAGAAGCACCGTTTACAGTAGGAGCGCCGAAAGTCATCTTCTCGCCGTCGCATACAGCTAATACGTTCTCAAAGGTATATTCGGAGCCAGCCTCAACGCCGAGCTTCTCAACGGTGATTACATCACCCTCAGATACCTTATACTGCTTTCCACCAGTTTCGATAATTGCGTACATTCCACGTACACCTCCTTAAACCAGAACTCGCCGGATTTGGTGAAGCCGTAGCTTACTTTAACCTTTCCGTGCGGCTAACAGACAATATTATATCATCAGTTTGGTGCCTTGTCAACCTTTATTTGGGAGGTTTTTTAACTTTTTATAAGGGTTTAATATACCTATAAAAGGATTATAAAGTTAATTTTTCATAAGCTCGGCAAAGCTCAATATACATTTACCTGCAGCTGCCTTAATTTTATCCCAGTCATTGCGTGATTTAGGCTCAAAAACGGCGGTGGTGTGCATACCTGCCTTTTTTGCGCTTATAATTGCGGGCAGAATATCCTCATAAACCATGCAATCCTCGGGCAAAACACCCAGCTTTTCGGCGCAGTGTATAAAAATATCAGGAAAGTCCTTGCTTGGCATACCGCTGTGTCCGTCGGCAAAGGCGTCAAAGAGATTATATATATTATTTTTTTCAAGCACAGGCGTATAAAACTCGGGTGAGGCGGCAGTTGCAAGCCCTATTTTTATGCCCTGTGATTTAAGGCGGCGTATATAGTCGCCTGCAAAGGGTTTAAGGGTTACGTGCGTCCTGTACTCCTCCAGTGCGCCTGCCTGCCACTCGGCTATAATTTCCTCAACACTGTCAGGAAAGCCGTATTCATTTTTAGTAAAAACTGCTCCGTCGTGCATATTAAGGGTACTTATCTTTTTTGTATAGTCAAAGGGGATTGTCATGCCCCTGCTTTCAAAAAAGTGCCTGTCAACAGCCTCCCACACATAGCAGGAGTCAGCAATAGTGCCGTCAAAGTCAAAAATAGCCGCTTTCATACTTACCTCCGTCTGAAAGTTCTGAAAAATTCTTTCATTATGTTACTGCATTCACTTTGCATAATGCCCTGTGTAATTTCGCACCTGTGGTTAAAGCGTGGCTCGTTAAGCAGATTGTATATTGAGCCGCAGCAGCCTGCCTTTACATTTGGCGTGCCAAAAACTACCCTCGGTATGCGTGATTGCAATATTGCGCCGCTGCACATTGGGCATGGCTCAACTGTTACATACAGCGTACATTCCTCCAGCCGCCAGTCGCCCATAAAGGCACACGCCTCGTTTATTGCTATAATTTCGGCGTGGGAGAGTACGTTTTTGTCTGTCATGCGGCGGTTACAGCCCCTGCCTATAACGTGTCCCCTGTATTCAATTACACAGCCTATAGGTACTTCTTCAAGGTCAAATGCCTCTCTTGCCTTTGCAAGTGCAAGTGACATATAATATTCATCATTCATTATATTCATCCTTATAAAAGTTATTGCATTATTCCGATAAAAATGTTATACTGTTACCTATAAAAGGTAAAAAGATACAAAATCATTTTACCCTATAATTAAAAAAACGTCAACATTAACAAGAAGGGGTGGATATAATGCCAACATTCACGATTAACAGAAAAGGCGGCTATGAAATGGTAGAGGTTGATGCCTACATAAACAGCCTTGAGCAGCAACTTAAGGAGTATGAAAATAAGGCATCAGCAATTAACAAGGCTATTATCAGTGCACAGATGGCATCGGATAAAATGGTAAAGCAGGCTAATGAAGAAACTGCGGCTGTTGTAAAAAAAGCCAACGAGCAGTCTGCTGAAATGCTTAAAAAGGCCAATGAGGAATACGCCGCACTTATTAAAAAGGCAAATGATGAGGCGGCTGAAATTCTCAATGAGGCTGAAAATGAAAAGAAAAGGCTTATTGCAGAGGCTCATAAAACCTATGATGCACTGGCTGAAAATGCAGATTCACAGCTTGCGGATATTAAAAAGGCAATAATGAAACAGAAGGAGTTAATCAGAGGCTTTGACAAGGACTATGCGGCTCTTGTTGAAAAGTACTTAAAGGTTTATACTCCGGATACGGCTGCTGATATGGTTAAAAATCTTGATGAAATTGATGAGCTTGTATCAGAGTGGCAGAAGTCGGGAGTGCCTGAGCCCACAGGTGCAAAGCAGCAGAATGTTGCTGTACAGACCAATATAAACCCTGCAATGGCAGCAACACAGCACAGGGCGGTATCCTTTGGCATGCCATTAAAGCAGCAGACACCTGCATCACAGCAGACTGCACAGGAAACAAAGCCTGCGGATGAAGCACCAAAGAGTGAGCCTGTTCCATCACCTCTTGCTGCAAGCAGCGTGCCAAAGCCTGCTGAGGAAGAACCAAAGAGCGAGGCACCAAAGCCATTTGTCAAGACAGGGCTTGCAGGCGGTATGGGCATGGGTGGTATCCCTGCTAACCCAAGCTATGGACTTGGCGGTGAAAGAACACTTAAAAACAGCGTAAGCCACAGCGAGGCACCAAAGAGCGCAGAGCCTGCTCCAGAGCCTGTTGCGGCAGCTAAAATAAATGTGCCTAAGTTTGGCGAGGCTGCAGCTGCACCTGCCGAGGAGGCAAAGCCCGTACAGGCTGCAGCTCCTGTACAGGAGGCACCAAAGCCTGGTATTTATAAGGTTACGGCAGATAATCATTTGTATAATGAAAATAATAAGCCTGCAAGCAGTGAGCCTGCGGCTAATGCCTCTGCACAGGCAGCACCTGCAGCAGAGAGTACATCTCAGCCTGCACCAATGGTTAAGCCTGGTATTTATAAGGTTGAAAATGGTGCGCCAAGACCAGGTATTTACAAGGTTACATCTGATAATAAGCTGTATAACGACAATACAGAAAATAAATAATCTTTAATAATAATTATAAAAAAATAAGGAGGTGCTTTGCAATATGGCAGCTCCTTATTTTTTGTGCATTTTGCATAAAATAAAAGTATAAAAAGTTGTATATAAATTGTTCTGCGGGTGCGAAAATAAACATAATGAGATTTATCTAGGAGAAAAGTTAATAAAATGTGAATTTTTTGTGAACTATGACAATAGACATAACGCCACTTTTATGTTATCATTGTTCGTAACTGAACGATTATTATGGGAGACGGGTAAATGAGAAAATTACTAAAAAATAATAATGGCTTTTCTTTAATTGAGCTGATTGTAGTAATTGCAATAATGATAATTCTTATTGCGCTTTTAGTGCCTAATGTTATGGGATATGTAGATAAAACGGAAAAAATTGCTGTAATGGAGGAGGCTAAGGTTGTTTATGAGGTTGTGCAGGTAACCATGGCTACTGAATGGGTAAACAATGCCACTGTTTTTACAGACGAATCTAAGCATGGAACATATAAGGGTCAAAAGGTGGGCTGCTTTACAAACTGGGCTATTGCATATAATCAGGATAACTCGGGTCATACAAACGATACAGGTATGTCGGATGCGGATAATCTCATTGCAAGGGGTATGCTGGAACAGATGGGCTGGGCTGATGCAAACGAAGCAAGATATCCGTTTAAATCAACAGCGGTTGCCTGCGGTAAAACTGTAAAGGAATATGAGGAAAGCAATAATCAGCCGGGCATAGTGGTGCTTTATGATAACTATGGTGCTGTTAATTACTTTGAATGGGGCAGAAACGGCTATCTTGTGCGTATAATGGACGGAGGAAATACCATAGAGGTTGAAAAAAACGGAAAGTTTATCAGGCGTTCGGGCGGAGGTACTGATTTTACATTCGGATAATAATTGTATTTATAATAAACGGCTGCCGCAGTTTAATGTGACAGCCGTTTTTATATATTGTATGGTTTATTAATGCTTTCTGTAGCCTGTTTTATAATCCACAAGGTTTTTAAGCTCCCTGCCGTCCTTAAACCTTTCAAGGTTATCAAGAGCAATGTCAATAATACGTTCCAGTGTTTTTGGCAGGTGAAAATAACCCGAAATATGGGGTGTAATAATTGCATTTGGTATATCCCACAGGCGGTGGTTTTCGGGCAGCGGCTCAGGGTCGGTTACATCAAGACCAACACCCTCAAAATGACCGCTCTCCAAAAGGTCGCAAAGCGCCTCGGTATCAACTGCGCTGCCCCTGCCCACATTTAAAAGCACCGAGCCTTTTTTGGTGAGTGAAAGCATTTTGCGGTCAAAAATGCCTGCCGTTTCAGCAGTACCCGGGAGTGAAAGAGCTATAATATCGGCACGTGGTACAAGCTGCGCAAGCTCATCTGTTGTATAAAGCTCATCGCAGTAGTCGGGCTTTTGTGAGGGTGTACGCTTTACACCTATAACATAAGCGCCAAGTGCCTTGACCTTGCGTGCAAAATCTCCGCCTATATCACCCATGCCAACAACAAGAGCAACTGCACCCTCAACAGAGGTAACACTGCCCTCGCTCTGCCATATATGCTTATTCTGGTTGTCCCTGTAAAGGTACAGCTTTTTCTTTATCTCTAAAAGCATACCAAGCATGTGCTCTGATATTGCAAGTCCGTAAGCACCTGTTGCGTTGGTTAAAAGTGCATTTTGGGGCATATTTTGGGGATAACCCTCTGTACCTGCGGAGTTCAGCTGCAGCCATTTTAAATTTCTGCATACGCCAAGCCTTTGTGGAGGAACATTGCCTATTATAATATCTGCACTTTCAAGCTCGCTATCCGTTACATCACTCGGCGTGGTGTAGGTTACATCGGCATTTATGCCCTCAAGCCTTGCTTTCTGTTCCTCATTAAAGGGTATTACTGCAATTGTTTTCATTTTATCAGCCTTTCTTTACTGAATATCCGAATTTGCCCAGCTTTTTGCCAAGTGTAAAGTACTCGCCATGTGAGTAGGCAATTGGGTTTGATGCGGCAAAGTCAAACTTTCCGCTCTCCTCCATAAATTTTTCATCAGCCTGAACGCCTACAATTTCGGCAAGGAACATTGTGTGTGTGCCAAGCGGCATTTCCTTTACAACCCTGCACTCAACATTTATAGGGCTTTCCTCAATTATGGGACAGTTTACGTACAGAGCCTTACCCTTAGTAAGCCCCATTTCCTTGAATTTATCATACTTTGCACCAGAGCGCACACCGCACCAGTCGGTTGCAAAGGCAAGCTCCTCGGTGGTTATGTTTATTACAAACTCGCCGCTCTCCTTTATTATATTGTAGGAGTGCCTTTCGGGACGTATTGAAACGTAGGTCATTGCAGGGTCGGAGTTTACCGTTCCTGTCCATGCTATTGTTATTATGTTGCTTTTTTCCATTGTGCCACAGCTTACCATTACCGCAGGGATTGGGTAAAGTATTGTGCCGGGCTTCCATTCCTGTTTGCTCATAAAAAGCTCCTTTCATATTTATTTTTTATTTTAATTATATTATACCCGACATAATTTTTCAATTGCTATTAAGGGAGAATAATGTTAAAATCAATGTATATACTTAAAT
>CABUWB010000110.1 GCA_902495025.1 uncultured Eubacteriales bacterium | reverse complement strand
GGGTTACGTAGGGGCGGATTCTATATCCGCCCTAATTTTAGCATATTATCATTGCTAACGGGCGGCAGATTGCCGCCCCTACAATTGAAATGTTGAGGTATTGATTTACTCCCCTAAATTCTAATTTAATTTATTCATACCTCAATGCTTCAATTGGGTCAAGTCTTGCTGCTTTTCTTGCGGGATAGACGCCAAAAACAATACCTATACCACAGGAAATGCTAACCGCAAATATTACCGACTGTACAGACAGAACGCCCTCAACACCCATAAAGTGTCCTGCGAGCATACCAAGCAGCCAACCAAAGAAAATGCCCAAAATACCGCCCATACCCGTCAGTATAACAGCCTCGGTTACAAACTGGAGCATAATATCCCTGTTTTTTGCGCCTATGGACTTTCTTATGCCTATCTCCCTTGTACGCTCGGTTACGGTTACCATCATAATATTCATAACGCCTATACCGCCAACAAGCAGAGAGATTGCTGCCACACAGCTAATAAGCAGTGTTACCGTACCTGTTACGCTGTTCATTGCCTCCTGCTGCTGTGTAGTGCTTACTGCTGTATACTTTTCACTTGTACCATGTGCATCGTCAAGCGCCGCAACAAGGCTTTCGCAAAGCTGCTCGGAGTTATCAGCATCCTCTGCAATCAGTGAAATATTAGTGAGCTTTTTCTGCCCGAAAAGCCTTTGCGCCGTACTAATCGGCATTGTAATTTCCTCGGGATATTCATTTTCACCCGATGTGGACGAGGTAGTCTGCGTATCCTTTACAACACCTATAACAGTATATTTTTTAGTACCCTTCCACGACTTGATTGATATTTTTTCACCTAAAACGGAGCTGTCGCTGTAGCCGAAAACCTTTTGTGCGGTTGTATCGGTAATAAGCACAACCGAGCTTTTATTTTCAACATCACTGTCCGAAATATATCTGCCATACAGTATATTTGGGCTTGCTATATTTTCATAATCGGGCATAACACCCGTAATAGATGCCGTATTGGTTTCCTTTGGGTCATACAGCTTTACGGTGTAATAAGAAGCAGAATAGACGGGGGAAATATATTTTACCCCCGCAATCTGCTTTAACAGCTCGTAATCATCCAGCTCAAGCGCATCACTTGTATTTATGTTTCGGGGGGAGTTGCTGCGCAGTGAAACTGTTATTTTACCGACGCCTAAGCTGTCGAACTGTTCATTAATCTGCTGCTGGCTGCCGTTGCCTACCGAATTAATGGCAATTACGGCGGATATACCTATAATTATACCCAGCATTGTAAGTATTGTTCTCATTTTATTGGAGAACACATTTCCAAAAGCCGATTTTATATTTTCAAATATACTCATACCATATCGCCTCCGGACGCTTTCAGAGGATTTTCAACAGGACTGTCGCTTATTACATGACCGTCTCTGAAGGTAACAATGCGCTTGGTGTACTGTGCCACATCACTCTCGTGCGTAACCATAACTATTGTCGCACCGCCCTCGTTAAGCCTTTGAAAAATCTCTATTATTTCTATTGTAGACTTTGAGTCCAGATTGCCGGTCGGCTCATCGGCAAGTATTATGCTCGGACTGCCTGCAATTGCCCTTGCTATTGCAACCCTCTGACGCTGACCGCCCGAAAGCTCATTGGGCTTGTGCTTTATTCTGTGTTCAAGCCCCACAATTTCAAGCGCCTCCATTGCCTTTTTTCTTCTCTGTGAGGAGGACACGCCGCCGTAAACCATTGGCAGCTCCACATTTTCAATGCTTGTGAGCTTGGGCAGCAAGTTAAAGCTCTGAAATACAAAGCCGATTTTTTTATTGCGTATTTCAGATAGCTTATCATCATTCATTTTTGATACATCTATATTATCAAGCAGATATGTACCGCTTGTAGGTCTGTCAAGGCAGCCGAGTATATTCATCATTGTAGACTTACCCGAGCCCGATGCACCCATAATGGACACAAACTCACCTTCCGCCACCCGGAGGCATACCCCCTCCAGTGCCATGACCTCCAAAGTTCCCTGACGGTAACATTTGCTCAGTTCCTTTATTTCTATCATTTCCTGTACCCTCCTTACTGTTGGCATTATCGGTACTGCTCTGCATCTTTTTAGCCTTAACCTCGTCAAGGCTCATACCGTCCTGCAAATCGCTGCTGACAGAGGCAATAACGTTATCACCCTCGTTAAGACCCGTTACTATCTGCGTAAGGGTATCGTTGGTTTCACCCGTTTCCACTGCGGTTTTTGCAAGAACATCATTTTCGATTTTGTAAACGTAGCTTTCGCCCGTTCTTCCGTCAGCACCGACAGCAGCCGACGGTACGCAGAGTACACCGCTGCTGTTTGCTATTTCAATTTCAAGGTCCAGGTTATAATTCTGCTTTAAAACACCATCGGGATTGTCAACGGATATTTCAACAGGTACAACCGTTTCAGTACCCATATTGGAGCTTGCCGATGATGCCGTTATATTGATTTTGGTAATTTCACCTGTGTATGTTCTGCCCTCCAGACCGTCAGAGGTCATTGTAACCTTTTGTCCGAGTGCAAGCAGCGGTGCATCATACTCCTCAATATTAGCACTTACGATAAGGTCGTTTAAATCGGCAACCTTGAGCATTACGGTATTTTCCTCGGTATATGTACCCTCGTCAATGCACACCTCGGTAACAACACCGTCAACCGAAGAATAGGTTGAGTAAACTATATCATTCAAATCCTTCTGTGCATCTGAAAGTGTATCACGCAAGCCTGCAAGGGTAAGCTTCTGCTGCTCAATTTTAATTTTATTTTCCTCAAGATTGAGCTTGTTTTGTGTTTCCTCCAGCGTTGTTCTGGAAAGTGCAAGCGTATTTTCAGCAGATACAACACTTTTTTGTGCATTTTCAAGGCTTATATTAAGGCTTGTAAGGCTGTCAAGTGCTTTGTCGTAGGTTGCCTTGGACTTGTCAAGCTCCGTTACCGAGGTATCATATTCGTCCTGCGTTATTCCCCCCACATCAAGCAGCTTTGCATTATCCGATACCGTTTTTTCAGCCTTTTCAAGGTCTGCTTTTGCGTTTGCAATTTCGGTATTCTGCTGCTTTATGTCATTTTGCAGGGTAATAATGCTGCTCTGTGCCTCAGAGAGCGACTTTTCATTATTGCTTACCTCATTTTCCAGCTTTTGTATCTCGCTGTCTGCTGCAGGCAGCTGCAGGGATTTAAGCGTAAGCTCCGCATTTTCAATATCCCTTTGCGTATCCCTTATCTTGTTTTCAAGCTCCTCAACGCTGTCATCGGTATCATAAGTAACAAGGAGCTGACCTGCCTTTACGCTGTCGCCCTCCTCAACATGAAACTCCTGTACCTTGTTTACCTCGCCCTCGGCGTACACCTCAACCTCGTTGTTGAGCATTACCGTACCTGTTGCAGTTATGGTATTTATTATGTCACCCTTTTGTGCGGCATAAACAAGACTGCTGCCGCCCATACCACGCATGGACTGTGTGCTTTTGCTTCCGCTTATCTTTTTGTAGGCATAAAAGCCGCCGCCTGCCACCGCCACAGCAGCCAGCAGGGCAATGCCCCTTTTAATATATCTATGCAATATAATCACATCCTCTTTTTTATGATAATGCAATTATAAAACTGTTTTTTTAATAAACAATTAATTTAAAATTAGAAGAAAATTAGAACCCTTAACAATTCTTAAGCCGTTTCTTAAATAAAATAAGGGCAGGTTTCAAAACCCAGCCCTTATCTAATAATTTACTGATTTGCCTTAAACACATCAGCAATTTCACTTATTGTTATATACACACTGCTGTCAATATCCCTTACAAGGTTTTTCATACGTGTAACCTGAAACCTGTTTACAACAAAATACACAATTGTTTTTGGCACGCCCGAATAGCCGCCCTGTGCCTCAACCCTTGTCATACCCGTTTCAAAGGTATTGGTAAGCGCCGCACAAACCTCGTCGGGCTTTTCGGTTACAATCATGGCACATTTTTCCCTGTCAAAGCCCTCAACGATAAAGTCCACCGTTTTAAGAGCCGCAGCATAGGTTACAATGGAATAAAGCGGCAAAATCCAACTGTTTATTACAACACCACACGCAATATAGAGTACGACATTGTATATCATAACAAATGTACCTACGCTTATGCCAAGCCTTTTTGCAAAAATAACCGCCATTACCTCAATGCCGTCCATTGCTCCGCCATAGCGTATAGCAAGACCGCTGCCCGCACCCGAAATAAGACCGCCAAACAGTGCGCAGAGCAGTAAATCCGTACCGGCAAGCGGCGAGGAAAGGCTGACATCAACAGGCAGCACATCGGTTATAAGCCATGCCGCCAGCGAATAAATACATACCGTATAAATTGCGTAAACGGTAAAAGCGCCGCCCTGCTTTTTAAGTCCGTATAAAAACAGGGGTATGTTTAAAATAAGAAGAAAAACCGACAGCGACAGCGGCGTAACCTGCGAAAGCAGCATTGATGTACCCGAAATACCGCTGTCATACAGCTTAACCGGTGAAAGAAACACCGTTACGCCAAAAGCATTTATTATGCCGGCAGCAGTCAGCAAAATAAAGTTTCTGATTTTAAAATCACTTAGTTTCAACATCAGCATATCCCTCCATTTACATAATATAATGCGAGTTACCTTTTTATGCTAACATACATCAAGCTGCACAGTCAAGGCTTAATATACTGATAATTATGCTGTTTCCCCTAAGGAACCTCTGATTAATTAATCTTTTACAGTTTTGGCTTAAATTCCCCATACCGTCCTCAAATTACCTTGACGTAGCTTTTCTGCTACGCCTGCAGCAATTTTCGTCGGTCTGAGAAATTTAATCTCAAACCTGTTTCAGTGAATTAATCAACGTTTCCTTAAAACTCCCTATTCATTGCATCAAGCGTAAGCTGCACCGTCAGATTTCCGTTTTTACAGCGTACAGCGTCCATAAGCTCCTTTGCATCCTTATTATCCGCCATGGAAATATTATAGGTCAGCTCAAACACGCTGCCCATATCCGCAGTTTTTATTTTGGAGAGCTTAAATGCATCAGCAAACTCACCAATCACCTCATCAAACACGCCTTTAAAGTTTAAGTCCTCGGGTACGGTAATTTTAAGTATATATTTGCTTTTTCCCGTTTTTGCAACACCCGAAAAATAAAACGCTGTCATAACCACGCAAAGCACAGCCGTAAAAAGCAGGGCATAAACATATCCGCCTACGCCGCAGGCAAGACCTGCCGCCATTGTAAAGAGCACATAGGTTATATCCTTTGGATTGCCTGCCGCACTTCTGAAACGTATTATGGAAAACGCACCCGCAAGGCTGAATGCCCTTGCAACATTACTGCCTATAAGCAGAATGATTACCGCAACAACGGCAGGTATAAGTATAAGCGTTAAGAAAAAGTTTTCGGAATACTCAGCCGTATCAGTTGTAAGCCTGTAGGTAAAGCCTATTGCCGTACCAAGTATTACAGATAAAAATATTGTAAGCAGTGCCTCCGTAACCGACACCGCCGATGCCGACGCAGTAAAAATATTAATAAAATCAAGCATAGTTTCTTTCCTCCGTATTGATTAAATGCTGTTTATACTCCTCGCCGTATTTGGAAAAGGAGGTTTTGTAAATGTGGTTTTCACTTAAAATTTTTGTAAGCCACAGCGGCAGCGCACCTGCGCATTTTATTTCCATAAGCCACATATCCGCACCGAGCAGCCCCTCACCGTAATCACCCTTTTCAAGTGCAACGCTGCTGCGCCTTGTACGTATATTGGTATCAAAGGTAATTCTTAAATCGCTGTTATCCCTGCCAAAGTATGCACGCCTGTCGTAGGCTATGTACACCATTGGTTTAAGCTCCAGCCTGTTTACAAGGTAGTATATTTCATTAAGCACCTGACGGTTCATATATTCCTCAATGTGAGGATAAATGTGATTTTTAACAAGGCAGTCCGCCTCGTTTAATTTGAGAGCGCAGCGCCTTTTGTTTACTATGCCGTTGTACTTCTTTTTAATTTCAAGGTACACCTTTGCACCCTTTTGGGGTACACCGTAGCTGCGCAGCCTCAATTTTTCCTTATAATCGGGCTTGGAAAGCGAGTGCCGTATAAGCGCACTGTCTGCCGTATCATAATACACATTGCATATTGTGTAAAAGCTGTTGTCCCTGCTGCAGCTGTCAGGTACCATTCTGCCCTCCAGCTCATTTATAAGTATGTTATATGTTTTTGTATCAATAAGGTACTTTGTTTCGTATCTGTTAAAAACCTCAATAGCCATATTTATCACCTCTTAATGTCTATTATATAGTACTATAATTAGAAAGTCATTAGAAAAAATTTAAAATAAGCTAAGATACTATATTTTTATTCTGTTCATTTTTTGCAATATGTGCTATAATATAAAACAAAGATTAAATCCTT
>CABUWB010000109.1 GCA_902495025.1 uncultured Eubacteriales bacterium | reverse complement strand
TAATTAACTTGTAGGGGCGGATTCCATATCCGCCCGAATGTAGAACAAACCACAATGGTTGACGGGCGGCAGATTGCCGCCCCTACAATTGAAATGTTAAGGTATTATTACACCGCTAAACATTAATTTATATTAAAAATGGGTTATCGCAAAATAAATGCTCTAACCCATTTTATTTATTCCTTTTTAGGTGGTTTTAAACCAAAATACTGGTAATAATCTACCTTTACATTGCCGTTAAATAGCTTACGCTTTTTATCGGCTTTTTTGCCGTAAAGCTGTTCAAAGCCCTCATGCGAGGTAATAACATAAACCGACCATGTATTATCTGCTCTGAAAAGTCTGCCCATATCCCTGTAAAGCTGTTCCACCTCGTCAAGCTCGCCCATTCTTTCTGCATAAGGCGGATTGCATACGCACACGCCGTATTGTCCGGGCAGGGTAACTTTGTTAAGGGGTTTATTTTCAAAGCGGATACAATCGTCAACACCTGCGTTTACGGCGTTGCTTTTTGCTATCTCAATTGCCTTGGGGTCAATATCAGAGGCATAAATTGTTGGCGTAAGGTCAACCTTGATTGCGGCAAATGCGGAGGAACGTGCATTTTTCCACACCGCAGGGTCAACAAGTCCCCAGTCCTCAGATACAAATTTACGTGAAATGCCGGGGGCAATATTTTTTGCCTTCAGCGCCGCCTCAATTGCTATTGTGCCCGAGCCGCAGCAGGGGTCAAGCAGTATTCTGTCGGGGCGGTAGTAGCTTAAATCCACTAGTGCGTGTGCAAGCGTTTCCTTTAAAGGGGCGGCAACCTGTGTATCCCTGTAACCTCTTTTGTTAAGCGCAGCACCTGTTGTATCAAGCGTAAGGGTAACCATATCCTTTAAAATTGAAACCTGTATTTTGTATACGGCTCCGCTTTTTGTAAACCAGTCAACCTTATACTTTTGTTTAAGCCTGTCCACAACAGCCTTTTCAACTATGGACTGGCAGTCGGGCACGCTGTAAAGGGTGGACTTTACCGACTTGCCCGTTACTATAAAATGTCCGTCCTCGGGAATAATATCGCCCCATGGCAGCGCCTTTGTACCCTCAAAAAGCTCATCAAAGCTAAGTGCCTTAAAACGTCCCATTACAAGTAGCACTCTGTCGCTTGAACGCAGGTTTATGTTAAGGCGTGGTATATCCTCGGGTACTGCCTCAATTTCAACAGCACCGTCTGACACCGTCAGCTTGTCATAGCCCATATTTATAAGCTCACGCTTTACTATTGCCTCCAGACCAAAGGTGGTGGCAGCTATCAGTTTAATTTTATTCATATTGTACCTCTTGAATTTCATTAATACCATTATTATACAACAGAAATTTGTGTCAGTCCACAGCAAAATAAGAAAAGTTGTATTGCAAAAAAGCGAAATTCTGTTATAATAAACCTATAAGTAAAACCGATGAATGACGGAGGTAGGTTATATGGAAAATAAAGACGCTAAGGCTAAGGGACAAATTCAGATTGCCGATGATGTTATTGCTTCTATTGCAGGTACGGCAGCGCTTGAGGCAGAGGGCATAAGCTCGCTTGCAGGCGGTACGGCATTTATGAGCAAGCTCTCAAAAAAGAGCAGCCAGAGAGGTGTTGCAATAGCTGTTGACGGCAAGGAAGTATGCGTTGATTTAAACGTAAATGTGCTGCATGGCTGCAAAATCCAGTCTGCCGCAAGGGAGGCACAGGCAAAGGTTAAGGACGCCATTGAAAATATGACAGGTCTTAACGTATGCTGTGTAAATGTTACCGTAAGCGGTATCGAGTTTGAAAAAAATCAGGAGCCTGAACAGGCTGAATAATCGGGAGTTAAAAATGAGCAGAAGAACAGCAAGACGACATGTGCTTAATATTTTATTCCAGACAGAGTTTAATGTTAATGCCGATGTGCCGCTTAATGATATTATTGAAACCTATAACGAGGAGATTGAAAAAATTGACCCTAAGGATATGCCTTTTATTACAGGTGAGCTGGAGGGTATTAAGGATAAGGACAATGTCCTTGTTGACACAATAAACAGATATGCCGAGGGCTGGAGCGTTGAGCGTATGAACAAGCTCGATGTTGCGGTGCTTAAAATAGCTATTTATGAAATGCTTTTCTGTGAGGATATACCCGACAAGGTTGCCGCAAATGAGGCGGTGGAGCTTGCAAAGCAGTTCAGCTCGGACAAAGCGCCACGTTTTATTAACGGTGTGCTCGGCAGGGTTATTGAAAGCAAGGAATAATTATGAAATCTTACGTTTATACGGTAACACAGGTAAACAGATATATAAAGCAGCTGCTTGAAAATGATGTTTTTCTGCACGATGTTTTTGTTGAGGCGGAAATATCCAATTTTAAGGCGCATGGCAGCGGACACCTTTACTTTACGCTGAAGGACGAAAATGCGGCAATTGCGGCGGTTATGTTCCGCTCCAGTGCGGAAAAGCTGAAATTCAGACCCGAAAACGGTATGAAGGTTACGGTTTACGGCTATATCTCACTTTATGAAAAAACGGGACAGTATCAGCTTTATGCACAGATTATGGAGCCTGCGGGCAAGGGTGCGCTTTATCTCGCCTACGAGCAGCTTAAGGAAAGGCTTGAAAAGGCTGGCGTGTTTGATAAAAAGCACAAAAAGCCGATACCTGCTTTTCCAAAGTGCGTTGCCGTTATCACCTCGCCAACGGGCGCAGCGGTAAGGGATATTATACAGATTGCACACAGGCGAAATCCGTCGGTTGAAATTGTTGTAAGACCTGTGCTTGTGCAGGGCGCAAATGCGGCACCCGATATTGTGCAGGCATTAAAGGAGGTCAACGAATGGGGCGGCGCAGATACCATAATTGTAGGCAGGGGCGGCGGCTCCATTGAGGATTTATGGGCATTTAATGAGGAAAGCGTGGCAAGAGCCATTTTTGAGTCAAAGATACCCGTTATATCCGCTGTCGGACATGAAACCGACTTTACCATTGCCGATTTTATAGCGGATATGAGAGCACCTACTCCATCAGCGGCGGCAGAGCTTGCCGTACCCGAGGCAAGGGGCTTTAATGACACAATCAAGGCTTGCCTTGACCGTATGAATTTAAGCATATCAAAAAGATTGAGGGAAAACCGCCTTATTTTTGACAGGCTTATCAACACAAACTTTTTTAAATATCCGCTTGTGGAAATAAATAATAATGAAATGTACGTTTATGACCTTTATAAAAGACTGGAGCGCTGCATAAATACAAAGTATGACAGGGCGCAGCTGGAGCTTAATGCGCTTACAGGCAGTATTGAGAGCAAATCGCCGCTTAAAATTATGCAGAAAGGTTACTCGCTTGTATATGATGAAAATGAGCATCTTGTAAAAAGCGTATCACAGGTAAAGGGCGGCGAGAGCGTCAGCATAAGATTATCTGACGGCAGTATAAAGGCAAGAATTGAGGAATAATTATGGCAGCTAAGAAAAAGAACTTTGAGGACTCTCTGCGCAGATTAGAGGAAATAGCGGAGCTTATGGAAAATAATGATATTGATTTGGAGCAGTCGGTTAAGCTGTATAAGGAGGGCGTGGATATTTCGGTATTTTGCGCAGGCAAGCTGAAAGAGGCTGAACAGGAAATATCAATTTTACAGAAAACCGCAGCAGGTGTGTTTGAAAAACAGCCATTTAAACAAATGGAGGAATAAAATGGACTTTAGAACCGAGCTTGACAGAAAAATTAAGGCTGTAAATGACAGCCTTGAAAAATATCTGGAGGTAAGATACCCCGAAATTATATTTGAGGCTATGGGCTACAGCGTGTTTGCAGGCGGCAAAAGGCTGCGCCCTGTGCTTATGCTTGCCTCCTGTGAGGCGGAGGGCGGCAGCGAGGCTGATGTACTGCCTTACGCCTGTGCGCTTGAAATGATACACACCTACTCCCTTATACATGACGATTTGCCCGAGATGGACAATGACGATTTCAGACGTGGCAGACCTACCTGCCATAAGCAGTTTGACCAGGGGATTGCGGTGCTTGCAGGCGACGGTCTTTTAACCTATGCCTTTGAGGTTATGCTTAAAAAGGCTTGTGAAAGCTTTGATAAAAGGTATATTAAGGCGGCAGAGGTGGCTGCAAGGCTGTCGGGCAGTATGGGTATGCTTGTCGGACAGGTGGTTGACGTTACCTCTGAGGGTAAGCAAATTGACGCTGCAACTCTTGATTATATACACAAAAATAAAACAGGCGGACTTATTAAAATTGCCCTTATGAACGGTGCGCTTATTGCAGGTGCAAACGATGACAGGGTTAAGGAATATGAAATAATGGGCGATAAGCTCGGGCTTGCATTCCAGATTATGGACGATATACTCGATGTTACAAGCAGCGAGGAGGTACTCGGCAAGCCTGTATTCAGTGATGAAAAAAATAATAAAATTACCTATGTGTCAATGTATGGCATGGATAAGGCAAAAAGCGACTATCTTGCGCTTTGTGCCGAGGTTAATGAAACGGCTGCACGCCTTGGCGGTGAAAACGGTTTTCTCCGTCAGTATTGTGAGAGCCTTGTAAACCGTATTAAATAAACAGGAGAAATATATGCACTATATTCAGCAGCTTTTAAGCAATAAATTAATAGGCGTGGCGGTGCTCTCATGGGCGGCGGCGCAGCTTATAAAAATTATACTTGATATTATTGAAACAGGTAAAATAGACTTGGAACTCATTACCTCCTCGGGCGGTATGCCAAGCTCACATTCGTCCTTTGTAACCTCGCTTGGCTTTGGCGTGGGCTTTACACAGGGCTTTGACTCGGTGTATTTTTCAATATGCTTTGTGCTTGCCATGATTGTTATGTATGATGCGGCAGGTGTAAGACGTGCTGCAGGCAAGCAGGCGGCAGTGCTTAATATGCTTATGGAGCGCTTTGAGGAAAAGGGCTTTAAAATTGATGTCAAGCTAAAGGAGCTGCTTGGTCATACTCCCGTTGAGGTTGGTGCGGGCGCTATACTCGGATTTGTGATGGCAGTTTTGTTTTTTGTCATTTTGTAATAAAAAAATACGGAAAGGTGTGTTCTTATGACCTACCTTGATAAAATAAATTCCCCCGAGGACTTAAAAAAGCTGGAGGTTAAAAAGCTTGATAAGCTTGCGGAGGAAATAAGGGCTTTTCTGGTAAATTCCATATCCAAAACGGGCGGACACCTTGCCTCAAACCTTGGCGTGGTGGAGCTTACAATAGCACTGCACTATTGCTTTAACTGCCCAAAGGATAAAATTATTTGGGATGTGGGACACCAGGCATATACACATAAAATTTTAACAGGCAGAAAAAACGAGTTTGTAAGCCTTAGAAAGCTGGACGGACTGAGCGGCTTTCCGCAGATTAAGGAAAGCCCCTATGACAGCTTTACAACAGGGCACAGCTCTACCTCTATTTCTGCGGCGCTTGGCATAGCAACCGCAAGGGATATTAAAGGCGAGAGCTTTAATGTTGCCGCCGTAATAGGCGACGGCGCAATGACGGGCGGTCTTGTATACGAGGCAATGAACAATGCAGGCAGAAGCAATACAAAAATGCTTATTGTGCTTAATGACAACCAGATGTCAATTTCGGAAAACGTCGGCGCAATGAGCCGCTATTTAAGCGAGCTGCGCACTGCCGAAAAGTATATGGACGCCAAAACAGATATTAAAAAGACGCTTGATAAGGTGCCTGTTATAGGTCATTCGCTTACAAACTTTGTAGGCATGACAAAGGAGGGTATAAAGCATACCCTTATGCCCAATATTATGTTTGAGCAGCTTGGGCTTAAATACATAGGCCCTGTTGACGGACACGATATTAAAAAGCTGGTGCATATATTAAATAAGATAAAGAAAATTAACGCTCCCGTACTGCTGCATGTAATTACTCAAAAGGGCAGGGGCTATAAGCCTGCTGAAACCTCTCCGAGCAAGTATCATGGTGTTGGCAGGTTTGAGGTGGAAACGGGCAAAATGCTGACCTCTGCTGTAAGGGACACGTATTCTGATATATTTTCCAAAAAACTTATCCGCCTTGCAAGGGAGGATAAGCGTATATGCGGCATAACCGCTGCCATGCCGTCAGGAACGGGCATGGACGCCTTTGGCAGGGCATTTCCGCAGCGTATGTTTGATGTAGGTATTGCCGAGGAGCATGCCGTTACCTTTGCGGCAGGGCTTGCAAAATGCGGTATGATACCTGTTTTTGCCGTATACTCAACCTTTTTACAGAGAAGCTACGACCAGATAATACACGATGTCTGCATACAAAAGCTGCATGTTGTATTTGCTCTTGACAGGGCGGGCATTGTAGGTGATGACGGTTGTACGCATCAGGGTATATACGACCTTACCTATATGGCAGGTATACCCGGTATGACGGTTATGGCGCCTAAAAATATGTATGAGCTTGAGGATAT
>CABUWB010000108.1 GCA_902495025.1 uncultured Eubacteriales bacterium | reverse complement strand
TCAGCACTTTTGCTGACGCAAAAGCTGCCTGCGGCAGCCGCACATCTTTGCGGTGCCGATTCAGTTTTGAAGGTATAAATAATAATTTATACAATATTTTCGGTGTCGATGCGTTTAGGGGAAACACCCGTTCCCATACCGAACACGACGGTTAAGACCTAAACGGCTGATGATACTTGGTGGGTGCCTGCCCGGGATAGTAAGTGGACGCCGGATTCAATTAAGACTTTAACGCTAAATGCGCTAAAGTCAATATGCCGATGTGGCTCAATTGGCAGAGCAGCTGACTTGTAATCAGCAGGTTAACGGTTCGAGTCCGTTCATCGGCTTTTATAATATGGGCGGGTTCCCGAGTGGCCAAAGGGGGCAGACTGTAAATCTGTTAGCTCAGCTTTCGAAGGTTCGAATCCTTCCCCGCCCACCACTTATAATTAAATAGCTTGCGGCAATTGCCGTCAGTAATGTCGCGGGGTAGAGCAGCCTGGTAGCTCGTCGGGCTCATAACCCGAAGGTCGTTGGTTCAAATCCGGCCCCCGCAACTCTCAAAGTCCTGTAATCAAGCCGATTACGGGACTTTTTCTTTTGCCGTTAATTTCCGATATATCCGCCATTGCCGTTATATTGCCGTTGGATATGGACGCCAGCGGTTGAATATCCCATAAAAAGCCAAAAAAAATATCCTTTGCCAAGGCTTATTGTCGGGGCAAAGGATATTTTTTTGTTGTTCATTGTAAATTTAATTTTCATTATTTTTAAGTGGATTTAGCTTTTCTGCCAGTATGTCGGCAGCCTTTTCGTCGGCAGATTGAATTGCGTGGGAATATATCTTTGTGGTTGTACTTACGTTGGCATGACCTAAACGCTTTGAAACCGTAGGTATATTTACACCGTTTGCTATCAGCAGTGATGCGTTGGTGTGGCGCAGGCTATGCGGACTGAACTTTGGCAGGTCGTACTTTTTAATAAAGTCGTATGTCCAGGCTGTAATGCTGTCTGGGTGCATAGGGGTACTGTCGTCCTTGATGAAAAGGCGGTCGTTGTCCACTACCTCCTTTTTACCGTCAATATGGGTAATGGTGATTTTGTGCTGCCATAAATCACCCATTGCCGTCTGCATATAAAGCCAGTGGCTGCGGTATTCACTAAGGGTTTCAAAGGCGGCATCGGGCAGACGTATGGTACGCTCCGAGGTTGCGTTTTTAGTATCCTTGGTTATAATTCCGAGCCCTGATATATACTGGCTTGTGCGGTAAATATGTATAACCTTGTTCTCAAAATCAACATCATTCCATTCAAGTCCCATCAGCTCGCCACGCCGCATGCCCGAGTATATAAGCAGCTCCATTGCTGTACGCCATTTAATCGGCTCGTTTTTCAGCTTTGACAAAATCAGCTCTGCCTCTTTGTCGTTAAGAAATGCCGACTCCCTGCGTGTTACCTTGGGCGCACGTATGTAATCCCTTGTTGCAATGTTGTAAGGGATAATGCGGTCCATGGTCGCTTGCCGCAGAATACAGCTTATCAGCCTGTGGTGGCTAAGTATGGTTTTATCCGAAAAGCTGCGCTGGCTGTAATGAATTATAAACAGCTTTTCCACAGGCAGGCTTAAGGCGGCGGCTACTTTGCTTGCCGTTGAGATTTTGGTGTGGGCGTCCTTTTGGGATATTTTACGCAAGGTACCCGGTGAAATGTCTGCCTTGCGGGCAAGCTCGGTTTTAGTCAATGGGTTTTTAACAAGCACATCATCAAAGCCAAGTGAAATGGCATAGTTGTCCCTGTTGTTGGTACCCTCCTCACGTAGGTTGGCGTAAAATGCCTGTAGGTGCTGCGACTGCAGGTCAACAAGCTTGATACCGCCTATCGCTATGTTGATAATATTCAGCAGCTCGGCATACCGCTCATAGGTTTTGGGCGCAAGCTGCGGTGGACGGTTGTTTTGCAGCCAGGTCAGAGAGTATTCCTCAAAGGTTGTGTTAGAGTCAAAAAGATTGTGTGTGCGGATTTTTTCCTCAAACAAAACCTTTTGACGCTCCAGCTCCTTTTGTATGGCTTTTTCTGACATTCCCGGCTTTGGTGTCCATGTCATTCTGTGTTCTATCTGCCTGCCGAAACGGTCGTAGCCGTCATAGGCTCGCAGATAATATGACACTTTGCCATTTTTTGCAATATGTTTCTTGACGGTTGCCATTTTAATTCTCCTTTCCCTAAATAAAGCCGAGGTACATGTGGCACCTCGGCTGATTCTTTTACCTTATGGTACGTATCCTATGTATGCTGAGGTTGTCTGTACTCACGCTTACCGGATTTTTTGCTGGCTCTGTACTTGGTAAGTTGGGCTCGGGCTCGCACGTATCTCCGGTGTTCAGGTAAGCCATGAGCAGGTTCCAATTGATAAGATACTTGTTTCCTACTCGGCAGGTGGGAATCTTACCCGATTTTACGATGTAGCGCAGATGACTTAAGGATATTCCAATTCCCTCCTCCTTGCAGCGCTCGTGCGTTTTAGTGATATTGTTCATTAACGTTTTTTTCATATTATTATCCTCCTCTTACTTGGCTCCATTTTTATAATATATTTTTAAAAATTAAAACCTTTCTGAATAATGCAGATTTATATGCATCTTAACTGCGGATAAATTAATGGTCTGCAGGTCAAAAAGTGCCTGTTTCAGCATGATTGACGATTGCAACTGCACATAATCCGCGAATTATTTATTTGTGTAGGTTTAAAGATTTGTCCTGTGTGCACACTTGCAAAAGGGGCCATAGGACAAAGCTATATTAGCGTATGGAAAGCCAAGCCTTGCACTTTTTTCCATAAGCTCACCGGAATTATCATAGGGAAGCAGTTCAAATCGATTGATCCGCTTTCTGAAAAAACTGCGAGTAAAAATAGCACAGAGGTATAACCAAAGTCCTCTGTCGTAAATGCTACCTTTAATTTTAACCTCGTCCTCTAATTCCGATATAGTATAAAAAAGGGACAAGGCTTCGCTCCGTGAAAAACAATAAACCTTACTGCATTGTGCAAGCAGCCTTTGTGTGATGGGTGTGCTATATGTAATGTTTAAATTACTATAAATGCCGGGTATATATTTCTCGACATCTTTTGTGCCACATGCCCAGAATCTCTGCATAAGATCACCAAAATTCAACCACAGGCTCTCTGTATTAAAAATAAAAACGTCCTGTTTATTGTCCGTAAGGAATTTTGAAAAGTCATCCTCCAACGCAAATGGATTCGATTGTATGATGTTCCTGGCATAATCCAGGAAAAATTCACTGCCATAGCAAGCTGACGCTAAAAGACAGGCACGTATTTTTTTATCATCATCAGCGTGCTCGTTTATGAAAGCCGCCATCATCCTATTACGTATTTTGACATTAGTGTTACAAGTGGCTATGGCATTAAAAATATTTTCGTTTTCTTTGTTTCTAATGTAGCTTGCAAATTTTGTATTTAACTTTTTCATTTTCAGTCCTCCTTAGTGTATTTTTTCATTGCAGTGTAGTTCAGGCGAATTACTCTGCGTTGTCCTCCATCAGAATATCTGCGGGAAATAGTATGGTGTTCTCCGTTGCAAAAAGGCACTAGAAGTTGTTTTTGTTCAAGTTCTTTAAGTAGCTTACGTAATGAAATATTAAGCTTATATCCATTTTCGTCTGCCTTTTTTTTAACACGATTGAATACAGGCTTGTTTGCAAACGTGATACAATTGTCAGCCTTTGCAATCGTGTAGGCTTGTTCAAGCTGATGTGACAAAGGCAACTCGCCTGTTTCAATCATTTCCATCAGCAGGGTAAGGTAAATACTAACTTCGTCAGGCTCACCGTAGTTGTTGTAAGCAGACTGGCACAAATTGGTAACCTCATTAAGGATTTCTGATGTGCTTAGAGGTAAGGGCAATATTTCCGAAATAAACAGGGTGGCAGCAGTGAGCCATGCAATGGTTGCGGCACAACGCGGGTGCCATAAATTGCCATTTTCAAGAAGTTCATTTCGTATGTGCTTAAAATTCTCAAACAGTTTATCAGTACGGTCTGGGTGGCTTAGAACATGCTGTATTAAAATAATTTGAAAATTTATCAGCACGCCGGGATTTTTCTGCAGTTCGGATAATTTCGCAAGATTTACCGAGTTACAATCCAGCTCAAGAATAAGCACCCTAGCGAGTGAAGAATTTTGAAGTTTTGGTACGAATTCACCTGTGACCACCGCTGAAGCGTTGTGTACGGCCTCCGAAATCTCCTTGTTTTTGCCGATTTTTTTTGCTCCGGTGGTCTTATCGCCTGCAAGCCTTAAGAGCCGCTCCAGTATTTCGGTTTGGTGTCGGTTGTCACGGCATAAGTCATCAACAATTAAGGTTGAATCCTTGCATTTGCTGAAGGCGTCTTCCACTGACGCTCTAGTATCCTCAAAACTTGATTGATGTGAGGAGAATCCAAGAGGATTAAAAAAAGCGTTTGCGACGCTTGTTTTCCTGCAACCACTCGGTCCAATCAGGCAGAGTAAGGATGAATAACTCTCACTGCTTTGCGGAAGTTTATGGGACAGTATTGACATGGCATTATGCAAAAGGCAAATTTGCCCCAAATATTTTTCTGAAAAAAGGTTGGCACTCAAATCAGCCATAAAATTCAGGGTTACACCTTTCGATAAAATTTCTATTGAGGGAATTAATTTTGTCCTTTGAACAGGCACTATTTCTTCTCGCTTGATCAATTGGTTGCAGAGAACGAAACCATCCCCGTCCTTGGTCCACCCATCATTTTCGTAAAATGATTTTGTGGCAGTAAGTTTGAGCATGAACTTGTAATGTAATTCGGTTGTGCTGTCTGTCTCCAACATTCCATTGGTGAGCTTTTCGCCAAAGGCCGCCGTAATTTTCTTTTTAGATAGAGCATCACCTGCAGGGAGAATTTTACACGCATTGACTTTGCTGTTTTTGACAATTGCTATGCGCATGAAATGCTTAATTACATCTCCTGAACCAATTGAAACAATTTCCTCTACTGGCACCAGCAGCGTCTGTTCCGGAAATTTTTTCACATATTCTGCTATCTCGTGATTTAATATGGTTGACATTGATTATTCCTCCTTATTTTATATATTTTATGTTTGTGTGCGCACCAGAAGCAAATGGGCTTCCTTGTGATATCTACTTGATTTTATAATGAATTTTTTGAGAAAGCTAGATGGATTTGATGGCATTTATCCTTAAAAAAGACATAAAATTAGGCTTCGCTTTTTTGGATAAATTCAAAAAAGTGAAGCCTAAAGTTTTAACTTATAGTATTAAAGCCAGATAGCTGCCTGTTTTCCTACATCTATAACTGAAGTTTGTCTGAAATAATCTGCAAAACCGTCTAGATGTGTTTTTATTTGTGGTGTATTAAAGTTATCATTCGTGGTATCTTTAAATGTGCTAAATAAATTTTCTATGTTTGAGGCTTGAATATAGATTTTATTTTCATTATATACAAAGTTATTATAATATTCCGCATTAAGTTCATTTAGCTTATTGAATAGTTTTTTCTGTTTTTCATTTAATAGGTAGAGATTAACGTTTGTATTCTTTCTCTCGATAGTCGTGTTGGGCTTAAAATAAGCTAACATATTTTCTATATATTCAGATACTGAGTTAGAAATTGCTATTAAACCATCTTTAATGTATCTATTGAGTATCAATTCTATATCATCAGCCTGAAACTCCAATAGTATAATAAGCGTTGCCTCAATAATAGGATAAAGTATTTCATTAATATATGATAACAATTGGTCAATAACCTCATTTTTATGGGGAAGATAATTGGATACATTAAATTCATTGGACCAATCCTCACTTACGCTTACTATTTCTTTTATAGGTGCTATAGCATTGGCTAGTTTGTATTTTCCCAGATGTATTTGTAGTTTGCGCATTTTTTCAAAAAGAAATATTATGTAATCATAATTATCAATCTTATTTATTTCTCCGGGGAGTTTATCCATATAGCTAAGTGCAAGCTGATATATAAAGCTATAATTAAACAGCCGTTCTGCCTGATAAACATCCATCGTTTTATATATATTGTGATATAAGTTGCTACTATATTTATGGGATAAATTAAACATAAAGTTAGCAGGTTTGATTGATACATTATTGACTGCCATTGAACTTAACAATGTATCAAATAGTAGGCTGTTTTGTGGTATACACATAGAGCAATTGCTCTTTGTGAATTTTTGTTTATAGTATGTCATGTCTTGTATACATGTGCGCCTAAAAGCATCTATGCATTCATCACTGTAGTATATATAGTTTATAAAGCTAGAGTACAAGGTAGGTGCTTTTAAGTTAATTATGCCTAAAAATGCACTGAGCCAGTGATTGGATAAAGCCTTAATTTGCGTATCTATTGTGTTATTTTCCGAATGACTGTGTTTATTATTCTCTCTGCTTGCATAATGATATATGCTATTGTACTTATATTTCCTGATGTCGTTA
>CABUWB010000107.1 GCA_902495025.1 uncultured Eubacteriales bacterium | reverse complement strand
CGGTCGTTTTCGTTGGTCTAGAAAATTTTATCTCAAACCTGTTTTAGTGAATTAATCAGCGCTTCCATAATTTAATAGCCGCACCCCTTGACATAAAAACTGCAAAAAGGTACAATATTGATAGACTAATTTATGGAAAGCGGTAGCGTTTATGAACGAAAGAGAAAAGCCGATAGCGGTGTTTGACTCGGGGGCAGGCGGTATAAGTGTGCTTAAGGAGCTTGTAAGCCTTATGCCCGAGGAAAATTATATATACTTTGGCGACTCGCTTAATGCTCCCTACGGTACAAAAGCAACCGAGGAGGTAAGGGCGCTTACAATAGATAATATATCAAGGCTTATTGCCATGGGTGCAAAGGAGGCTGTGGTTGCGTGCAATACAGCAACAAGTGCAGCGGTACGCAACCTCAGGGAAATGTATCCGTCAGTGCCTGTAATAGGGCTGGAGCCGGCAATTAAGCCTGCCGCACTTTATGCGCAGGGGGGCAGCGTGCTTGTGCTTGCTACCAAGCTGACTTTGAGGGAAAAAAAGCTCCATACCCTTGTGGATAAATATAAGGATATGGCTGATATTATTCTTCAGCCTGCATCGGAGCTTGTGGAGTTTGCTGAAAACGGCATAACAAGCGGTGATGAGCTTGATAGCTATTTAAACGGCATACTTTCACCTTATCTTGATAAGGTTGATGCCATTGTGCTTGGCTGTACGCATTTCCCTCTTGTGAGGGACGCCATACAGAGGGCGGCAGGCGCAATTAAGCTTTTTGACGGCGGTAATGGCGCCGCAAGAGAGGCAAAGCGTCAGCTTGCACAGCATAATCTCCTTGCCGATGGGGGAAAAGGCAGCGTAACCTTTATGAGCAGCCTTGACGGTAAGGAAGAGCTGTATAAAAAACTTTTTAATATGTAATATAATATAGGGCTGTTGCAGAATTAATGCAACAGCCCTGTTTTTTTGATATAAATTAATGTTTAGCGGTGTAAATTAACACCTCAACATTTCAATCGTAGGGGCTGCAATCTGCCGCCCGTTAGCAATGATAATTTGCTAAAATTAGGGCGGATATGGAATCCGCCTCAGGTTGCATAGGCGAGCAGTATTGCAAGGCAATACGACCAGCCCCTACGTAACACATAATAGCATTGTTGCATTGCATATAAATTAGATGTTGGTTTGTTTGAATACCTTGCGTACAAGACAAATTTGAAAAAAATCAATTAACGTTGCAATTAACTTGTAGGGGCGGATTCCATATCCGCCCGAATGTTGAATATGTTGTAATGGTTGACGGGCGGCAGATTGCCGCCCCTACGGTAAATCCATACGCTATTGGTTTTAATGTTATGTTGGTTTATGTTGCTGATAAACAATAATTTATTTTAGTAAAATGTGTAAGTCCTATTTTTTATCATAAATTTTATGAATACATACCATAAAGCCCTGCATATATGCCGCCTTTTTCAATAAGCTCGGCATGGCTGCCTGTTTCAGCAATACCCTCATCGGTAAGCACAATTATATAATCGGCATTTTTTACGGTGGTAAGCCTATGGGCAACGGTAAGTGTTGTTCTGCCCTTTGCAAGCCTTTCAAGTGATTTCTGCACAAGCATTTCGCTCTCGTTATCAAGTGCTGAGGTGGCCTCGTCAAGTATAAGCACAGGCGGATTTTTAAGAAATACCCTTGCAATGCTTATCCTCTGCTTTTGTCCGCCCGACAGCTTAACACCCCTCTCGCCTACGTAGGAGTCATAGCCGTTTGGAAGGGCGGTAATAAATTCGTGAGCGCCTGCCTCTTTTGCAGCCTGTATTATTTCCTCTTTTGTGGCACCGGGTCTGCCGTATTCAATATTTTCATAAACAGTACCCGAAAACAGGTACACGTCCTGCTGAACAACACCTATGTTACTGCGCAGCGACTGCAGCTTAATATCCCTTACGTCTATTCCGTCAAGAGTAATTTTGCCAGCCGTAACGTCATAAAAACGTGGTATAAGTGAGCAAAGTGTGGTTTTGCCGCCGCCCGACGGACCTACAAAGGCAACATTTTCACCTGCCTTGATGTCAAGGTTGATATTTTCAAGCACATTATCCTTGTTGTCATGGTATTTAAAGGTTACGTTGTCAAACTTAACCTCGCCCTTAACCGAGCTTATCTCAACGGCATCTTCACTGTCGGTTATGTCCTCTTTTACGTCCATAATTTCCAAAAAGCGCTCAATACCCGTCATTCCCCTCTGAAACTGCTCGGCAAACTCAACAATACGCTTTATAGTCTGCAAAAGTGTGTTTGCGTAAAGCACAAAGGCGGTGAGGTCACCTGCGGACATTCTGCCTTTAATTATAAGAAAGCCGCCTGCAATAACCACGCTTATATACATAAAGGAGTCAAATAGCCTTACTACTGTGTGAAAGCCTGCCATATAGCGGTACTGCAGCTTTTTAATGGCGTAAAAATCGGTATTGCCCTGCTCAAATTTGGCGCTTTCAACGTCCTCATTGGCAAAGCTCTTTACTACCCTTATGCCAAGCAGACTGTCCTCAACACCTGAATTTATCTCACCAATCTGGTGACGTGACATTTTAAATGCCTTTCGCATTCGCCGTCTGAAATATATTGTGCATATAATCATCAGCGGTATCTGTGCAAACATAAGCAGTGTAAGCGGTATGTTTATGTTTATAAGTATTACAAAGGCTATGGTTATTTTAAGCCCTGCAATAAAAAATTCCTCGGGGCAGTGGTGCGAAAATTCCGTTATATCGAATAAGTCGCTTGTAAGCCTTGCCATAATCTGCCCGATTTTGGTTTCATCATAAAAACGAAAGCTGAGCCGCTGCAGATGTGCAAATAAATCGTGCCGCATATCCGTTTCAATGGCGGCACCCATAACGTGTCCCCTGTTGTTCATAAAATACTGTGCCGAGGTGTCCAGCAGCCTTAAAATAATGTATATTATGCCTACCTTTATTATAAAGTCCGCAGTAAGTATGCCCTGCTGCGCCCTGCCCGTAATGCCCCTTACAATAAGCGGCAGCACCAGCTCGCCAATGGAGGTGAAGCCTGCACAGGCAAGGTCAAAAAGCATAACGCCTATATGCCTTTTGTAATAAGGCAGAAAATTTTTTAAAAGCACTGACGTCGGCATTGTGTGCGTGTCAAAGCCTTTTTCACGTTTAGCCATGGTAATTTATCCTTTCGGTAATTTTTTTGCGTATCAGGTTAATTGTAACATATTTTTGCAAATGTGTGTATAGTTTTTTGCAGGGCTTTATGTTATAATTAGTAAAAACATATGCTTGTAAGGAGGAATTAATATGTCATTCAGAGCGGGACTTGGATACGATGTACATAAACTTACGGAAAACAGGGAGCTGATACTCGGCGGTGTAAATATACCGTATGAAAAGGGACTGCTGGGTCATTCCGATGCAGATGTATTGGTACATGCAATTATGGACGCACTGCTCGGTGCGTGCAAGCTGGGGGATATAGGTCAGCATTTTCCGGATACCGACCCACAGTATAAGGGCATATCCAGTATAAAGCTTTTAAAGCACGTAGGCGCACTGCTTGATGAAAACGGATATAAAATAGTAAATATTGACTCGATTATTGTGGCACAGCGTCCTAAAATGATGCCCCATATACCCGAAATGGAGAAAAACATTGCCGCCGCACTTAATATAGAACCCGACAGCGTAAATGTAAAGGCTACCACCGAGGAGGGACTTGGTTTTACAGGCAGCGGAGAGGGTATTGCTGCCAAAGCTGTGTGTATGGTAGAAAAATAATAGATATTAAATATTAAGGGGACAGACCGTAATCTGTCCCCTTTAACGTGCGAAAAATGATACTTATTCGCATACCTCGCTTTTTTCTCTGCTGTTATTATGTAAGCTATTGTTAAGCCCCAGACTAATAAGCAGAGCTCTGTCAACCTTATACATCATACCCTCGTCAATATGCCCTGTTTTTTCCCTTAAACGCTTTTTGTCTATTGTGCGTATTTGTTCAAGCAGCACAACACTGTCCTTTGCAAGGCAGTAGCGTTTGCTGTCAAGCTCAATATGTGTGGGCAGCTTTGCCTTATTCATCTGTGAGGTAATGGCGGCACATATAACCGTTGGGCTGTATCGGTTGCCAACATCATTCTGTATAATAAGCACAGGACGTATGCCGCCCTGCTCCGAGCCTATAACGGGGCTTAAATCCGCATAAAAAATATCCCCTCTTTTTACATTCATTTTACCCTCTCCTCCTAATATAAGAACTAATTCAGAGTGAAAAAATATTTACGTGCCATATAATCTTTTGTTAATACAAAAGATTATATGGATTGTTTTTTAGCGTGTAAGGCGTATGCAGGTGAAACCGAATAGCCGCAGCGTTAAGAAAAACAAAGTAAATAAATTTTTTCATTCAGATTTTTGGTTCTTGTATTAATAACAAAAAAAGCCGATAACAATTTTTATAAAATCATTATCGGCAGATTTACAAATTTTATACAAGTGTAACTGTTTTTACCACAGCATTATTTTTTATATATACCCTTGGCACTCGCTTGCCTATACCACATACAATTTCGTAATTGATTGTACCTGTCATTTCACCAAGCTCTTCGGCGCTTACGCTTTTATCTCCGCATACGCCCATTACCGTTACCTCGTCGCCCATTTTTACATTGTCAATATGCGTAATGTCAAGCATGAGCTGGTCCATACATACATTGCCTATAACATTGGCATACTCGCCGTTTACAATCATTCTCGCCCTGTTGCTTAGCTGGCGTGAGTAGCCGTCCGCATAGCCTACGGGTACGGTTGCAATTTTGGTGAGCTTATCGGTGTAGTAGGTGCGTCCGTAGCCTACGCCTATGCCCGCAGGCAGCTCCTTAACATAGCTGACATGGGTTTTTATGCTCATGGCAGGCATAAGGTTAATATCCCTGCCAACCTCGCCGCTTGGGAACATACCGTAAATTATTATTCCCGCTCTTACCATATCAAGCTGCATTTCGGGCAGGTCTATAATGGCGGCACTGTTTGCACAGTGCCTTATAAGCCCCTTGTGTCCCCTTGTCTCAATGCCGTCGGTCATATATAAAAAGCGCTCAAACTGCTGCCTTGTAAAGGACTTATCGGCAGAGTCGGCTGTGGAAAAGTGTGTAAACACACCTGTAATGCGCAGGTTTGGCAGCTCAAAAATCCTATCAATTTCATCAAGGCTTTCCTCGCATGGCAGAAAGCCTATGCGGCTCATGCCCGTATCAATGCCTATGTGCGCCGTTGCGGTTTTACCAAGCCTTACAGCGGTGTCCGAAAGCTGCTTTGCAAGCTCGTATGAGAAAACCGTCTGTGTAAGCTCGTGCCTTACAACGTCCTCCAGTCTGCTTTCAACGGTATAGCCAAGTATAAGTATTGGTACAAAAATATTGTTGTTTCTGAGTGCAATACCCTCGTCATAGGTGGCAACGGAAAGCTCGTCGGCACCGTTGTACAGGCAGACCTGTGCAACCTCAACAGCACCATGACCATAGGCGTCAGCCTTTACCGTTGCAAGCAGACGTGTTTTAGGGTCTATCCTCTTTTTAATTTCTCTTATATTGTTTCCTATTGCGTCAAGATTAATTTCAGCAGCTATTCTCTGGTATTCCAGCATTTTTTTCACCTCGTTATTTCTGCGGTACAAACTCGTTTTCCTCAAATGTGGGGTTGTATTCAAAATCAGTAAATACAACGCTGATACGCTCGTTTTTGTCGCTGTCGTATATCACAAGCCTTTGGGGAGTCATATCCTCGTTGCTTACCCACAGCTTTTCAGAGGATATGTATTTGCCTGCACCTTCTATGTCAGCCTCCAGCACAGTGCAGTCCGTATCTTCAATGCTTGCGGCTGATACGGTTGTGTCTGTGCTTTTGACATAATTTTCCATAAATGAGAAAAGTATAAGCTCACTGCGCTCGGGTTTGTCGCTTGCGCTTACGCTTATTTTCTTTTCTACATTAGGATTATACTGCCAAATCATCTTGCCGTCAAATAAAATTGCATTATCCTTGAAATTATCTGGATAATATGTAACCATTTTGTATCTGCCGTCGCTTGCTGCACTCTGTACAGCCTTAAAAACACTTTTTTCCTTGCTTGATATGTAGGTTATCTCCACATCTGCGCGATAGGACTGCATTTTCATCAGCTTATCCTGAACAGAGGCGTATTCCTTTGGCTTTGCCGAGCAGCCACACAGCGTAATAAGCATAAAAATTGAAAGTAGTATTCTTTTCATATAAACTCCGTTTTTTCTTAATATATGAAAAAAAATTAGGGTTATGACAAATTGGATATAGGATAGGGTGCTTGACATTTTACTGAATAGAGCTTATAATAACAATGAGCCTACAAGGGGTGCTGGAACACCCCTGTAAGCCAACTGCATTAATAACATTTTACGTATGTAAAAAGTACTAATACAATTGTGAGGATTGTAAACATTAAAGCCCTGAGCAAGAGGGCTTTTTTGTTT